>CAYYUU010000014.1:0-19007 GCA_964474955.1 uncultured Alcaligenaceae bacterium
GCGAATCTTCCGCGTCCACCTCAGCCGCAACAAGACATACCGAATTGCCGCCAAAGCCAACTGGGACACACACCTTTCTCTGTACACCGAAACCGGAGATTTATTGCTCAAGAACGACGACTTTGGTTTTGGAACGAATTCTCGCATCGCCTTTAGGCCGCTCCACAGCGGGTATTATCTCGTCGGAGTCACCCACGACTTTCGGTTGAATCCGTTTCGACTCAATGCTGGATTTCAAGTGTCTGTGAACGTCCAGAACGCGAGAAATATCCCCCCAAGGGACGGAGAGGTGATACTCGATCCGCCTGTCTCACGCCTCACACGCAAAGACCAGGTCTTCCAAAACGGGGTCGATTCGTTCATCGTCAAACTCGACAGCCGCACCACTTACCAAATCGACGCCGAACACCAGGACGCCTTGATGGATACTTATTTGGAAGTGTACGACAGTCGCGGCACGAAAGTCGCGTTCGACAACGACACCGGGTGGGGGCAAAACGCGAGGATAAGAAACTTCCGGCCTGCCAGGACAGAAGAATATCGCATTCAAGTTCGTGACGCGAGGAGAGCCGGAGGACGATACCGATTGAAAATCACGAATCTCAGCGCCAAAAAGAAATAAAGTCGTCTCTCGTCAAGAGGGCACCCGAGAGTAAAGAATCGAAGGCCGTTGGTACCCTTGTTTTCCTGGCTTTTGTTGTCAAAATCTGTGCATTTTTCGCTGCTTTGACGTGAGTGTTTTGGCCCGTCAACACTGCTTCGGGCCGATTCGAGAATCCAGCGGTTGATCCACCGTGGCTATTCCCTCAAGCAATCGTGAAAATTGGTTCGCCGAGAACTTCCATTCGGGGGGTGACGCCCAGCCCCGGTGAAGAGGACGCAGCCATCCTGCCGTTGATTCTTTGCGGCGCGCCTTCGGCGAAGCTAACGGTGACGTAACTGTTGAAGTCGGTGGCCGTGAAAAGTAGTTCTGGCGGAGTGCTGTGCGCGAGGTGAGCGATCGCGGCCGTAATAATATCACCGCCCCAGCTGTCTTCGAGCGTCATCGCGATGCCAAGTCTCGCGCAGAGGTCGCGGGCTTGTTTCGCTCGGGTCAGACCGCCGAACTTGCTGATCTTGATGTTCACGACGTCCATCGCCAGATCGGCCTGTCCTCGCAGTAACATCTCAAGCTCGTCGACCACTTCGTCTAACACGAACGGATGATTCGTCGAACGCCGGATCGAGAGGCATTCTTCGTAGGTGAGACATGGTTGTTCGATGTACACGTCGATGTCTTGAACGGCCCGGACGACGCGCATGGCCTCGTGACGAAGCCACCCCGTGTTGGCATCGGCGATCAGTTTGTCACCCGGTTGGAGCTTGGCCGAGACGGCACGAATCCGCTCAATGTCTACGTCCGGATCACCACCCACTTTGAGCTGGAACCGGCGATACCCTTCGTCACGATAGCCAGCCACTCGGCTGGCCATTTCGTCGGGAGATTCCTGGGAGATCGCTCGGTAGAGCACAAAATCGTCCCCGTATCGACCACCCAGCAAAACGCAAACGGGCAGGTTCGCGACTTTTCCAAGGATGTCCCAACAAGCCATATCCACGGCCGATTTGACGTAGGGGTGTCCCTTGAGCGCCGCGTCCATGCGTCGATTCAAACGGTCGAGTTCGAGAGGATTTTCGCCCAGGAGGTGCGGAGCCAGTTCCTGAATTCCGGCCCTCGCTCCTTTCGCGTAGGCCGGAAGGTAGAACGGACCAAGCGGACAGACTTCGCCATGACCGATCACGCCAGCATCCGTTTCGATCCTCACGACGGTGCTATCGAACACCGTCACGGCTTTTCCGCCGGACCACTTGTAGCTACCTTCGCGGAGAGGCAGGTCGACTTGATAGGCGGAGATCTTGGCGATCTTCATGAGGGTTTCTCAGGCCAAGAGGTAGCTGTTGTTGCGTAGGGTGCCTTCGCTCACGCTTGTCACCCTCTACGCCCCCGGCGTCGTATCAGTGTTGGGTTTTGGTGGTGAAGTTTCCCCCTCCGCATCCTCGTCCGGTGCAGTGAGGATCTCCACGCCGGTCTTGGTGATGGCGAGGGTGTGCTCGACGTGGACGCTGGGGCTTTTATCTTTCGTCACGACGGTCCAGTGATCGCTCAGGACTTTCGTCTCGGATCGTCCCATGTTCACCATCGGTTCGACGGCTAGGACGACTCCCGGTTCGAGGCGAAAATCTTGTCGCCGCAGGTCGGAACTGACAAAGTTGGGGACTTGCGGTGGCTCGTGCATCTTGCGACCAATGCCGTGTCCGACGTATTGCTTCACGACATAGAAGCCATTGCTCTCGACCCACTCTTGCATAATCTTGGCGACTTCCGACCACCACTTTTTTCGGCCCATTTCTTCGATGGCGATTTGGAGTGGACGTTCGCCAACCTCGACGAGGCGTTTCCGCTCGGGGCGGACTTCCCCAACCATGTGGGTCACGGCCGCATCGGCGCACCAACCATTGAGTTTGCAAGCCGTATCGACTTTGACTAGATCGCCCTCTTTGATGATCCGTTTGGCGCTCGGAATGCCGTGGACGACTTCTTCGTTCAACGAGATGCAGGTGACGGCGGGAAACGGAACCTTTGGTCCCTTGTAGCCTTTGAAGAGTGGAATTGCTCCGTGGTCCTGAAAAAATGCCTCGACCACCTGATCAAGTTCAAGCGTCGAGATGCCGGGCCGAACCAATTCCCTCACAAGTTTGTGGGCGCGGGCTACGAGTTTGCCCGCTTCTCGCATGAGCGAAATGTCGCGAGTGGATTTCAATTCCAGGCCAGGTTGGGTGAACGGACGCCGCACGGTTGATGAGGTCCAATCAAGTGGAAATTAAAAGAAGAGGCGAGGTCCCGGTCCAGTTTATGACGCCGCCGAGTTCATTTCTCCGACGATTCGTTGATAAACATCCTCGATGGGTGCGGTGGCTGGGACTTTCCGCACGAGTCTTTGTTTTTCGTAGTGGTCCAATATCCGGTCGTGGTTTTCGTGATAAATCTCCAGACGTCGCCGGATCGTCTCTTCGTTGTCGTCGCTGCGTTGGCCGCGATCCGAGGGAGGACCATGTTCGCCCGCAAGCCTGTCGATGATGACCTCGTCGGCAACATCCAGATGGATGACCGCATCGAGTTCGAGATGGACCCGTTCGAGCAGCTCGTCCAAGAACCTCGCTTGCTTCAGAGTTCTGGGGTAGCCATCGAGGACAAAGTGTTTGGGATGATCTTCGCTCGACATGAGTTCCTCGATCATCTCATTCACGATCGAATCCGGAACTAACGACCCGCGATCCACGAATGGCTTCGCATGTTGTCCGGCAGGTGTATTGTTTTGGATTGCTTCACGAAGCAAGTCACCTGTTCCGACGTGATTCAAATTTAATCGCTCGTGGAGCAGTTTGGCTTGAGTGCCTTTGCCGCTACCTGGTGGGCCAACTAAGAGTAATCGCATTATCACATTGCTGTTGAGTGCTGTTTTAGTTTCAAAGCAGTACCAGAAGGCCACGGGGATATAGTATTCTCAGAAACTTCACACGGGGGAGCAAGAGCAGAGGCGAAAAAAAGTGAAGGTCCACCTCTGCGGGAAGGAAAAAACTGCGTTGGATCAATCTTCCGTCAAGGCAGGATAATTCCGCATCACGAGATGACTGTTGATCTTTTGAACCAGATCCAGGGCCACACTCACGACGATCAAAAGACCCGTCCCGCCGTAAAAACTGGCGACGGCATAACTGACTTCCATCCGCGTCGAGACCAAGGTCGGGATGATCGCCACGACGGCCAGGAACGCCGCCCCGACGTACGTGATCCGCATCATCACCTTCTCGAGATATTCCGCCGTCCGTTTCCCAGGACGATAACCGGGAATAAAATTCCCATAGTCCTTGAGGTTGTTCGCCATTTCCTTTGGGTTGAAAATGATCGACGTCCAGAAGTAACAGAAGAAGTAGATCAGGATGACGTACAAGATGTTGTAGACAAAGCCGTCTCGTGCCATCGAACTCTCGAGGGCCGAGGCCCACCCGCCCCAGGGCATTTGAGCCAACATCTTGAAACCAAACGTCGGCAAGAGCAACAAACTGCTGGCGAAGATCACCGGCATCACGCCCGCCTGGTTGACTTTCAGAGGAAGATACTGGCGACTACCGCCACCGTACATCCTCCGGCCCTTGACGTGCTTGGCCGATTGCGTCGGAATCCTTCGCTGTCCCTTGGTGATGGCCACAACGGCGACGACCACGGCAACGAACAGGCAGAGCAACACGACCAGCTTTTCGAGGCTAACGTCCCCACCAACGCCGCTGCCGCCAAGAGTGAAGATGGAACTCTTGAGCCTGCCCCCTTCCCAAAGCAAGCTGCTGGTGGCTTCCGGAATTCGAGCCACAATTCCAGCCATGATGATCAAACTGATCCCGTTGCCGATGCCATACTCGTCGATCTGCTCCCCGATCCACATGAGGAAAACGGACCCCGCCGTCATCGTCAACACCGCAACAAACATGTAGGGCCAGGTGCCGTACCTCTCGATGAGGATTCCTTGGCTACCTCCTTGTCCTCCCAGGACGGCTTGAATGTAAATGATTGCCTGGACAAAACAGATCAACACGGTCAAATACCGCGTCCACTCGTTGATCTTCTTCCGCCCACTCTCGCCTTCTTTCTTCAACTTTTCGAGAGGGGGATAAACCGTCGCGAATAATTCCAGAATAATGGAGGCCGAGATGTACGGCATGATGCCCAACCCGAAGATCGTGGCCATGCCCAAGTTCCCACCGCTAAACATCGAGATCAACCCGAGCAAACCTTCCTCAGAACCGGCGAGGTTCCGGGCCAATTTGAGTTGATCGATCATCGGCAACGGAATGTGGAAGCCGATGCGGTAGATAGTCAGGAATAAAAGTGTGATGAAGATCTTCTGGCGAAGTTCTTTGATCCGAAAGATAGTGAACAGACGAGACTGCGTAAACCCACGGAATCGTTGTTTAGCGAGAGTGCCCGCAGCGGCCATCGGTGTCCCTCCTCCCAAGAAAAGGGACGATTCCCCTTTTCTCTTCCTGCCCTCAATCGGGGGCAATGCTTCAACCCCCGGTTCGTCTCACTCGTCGGACTTCGTCGGGGCTTGTTTCATTTTGTTCTTCACAGGTTTTTTCGGCGGCGCGATGACCTCGGTCGTTCCTCCTTTGGCTTCGATCTTGGCCTTCGCGGATTTGGAGAAGTGATGGGCATGGACCGCAAAGTTCTTGGTCACTTCACCTTCCCCAAGTATTCGTACCCCATCGGCAGGGCCTTTGGCAAGACCAACCTTGCGAAGGGCATCCGGATCGATCGTCGCGCCCTCCTCGAATTTTTCGTCCAGGTCGCCAACGTTCACGACGTGGAACGTCCGCTCGAACCGACCGCGGGTGAATCCACGCTTGGGCATCCGTCGGAACAAGGGAGTTTGACCACCCTCGAACAACGTCACGATGCCGGGCCATTTCGCGCCGGCGGTAGCATATTGACCTTTGTGCCCTCGTCCGGAGGTCTTACCTTTCCCGCTCCCAGGACCGCGTCCGACGCGTTTTCGTTTGCGGCGTTTGTGGATGCCGCGGTGGACTTCTTGGAGATCCATTACAGAGGCACTCCTCGCAGTGCAGCGACTTCCTCGCGTGTTCGCAGTTGCAAAAGACCTGCGATCGTCGCCTTGACCAAGTTCATCGAGTTCGTGCTGCCGTGCACCTTCGTCAAGATGTTGTGAATGCCACAGGCTTCCAAAACGTCACGAACACCTGGACCGGCCTTCACACCAGTACCCGGACCGGCAGGCACGAGGATCACTTTACTCGCGCCGAAGCGGCCAACGATTCGATGTGGAATTGTCTCGCCGGCCAGAGAAACACGGGGCTGTCTCTTCATCGTTTCATGAGCATCCTTGGCTGCCTTTTCGACGGCAGGGGGGACTTCGTTGGCCTTGCCATAACCCCAGGCGACGCGTCCGTTTCGGTCACCCACGACCACAAGGGCGTTGAAGCTGAAGCGGCGACCACCCTTCACGACCGCCGCACACCGGCGAATCTTCACGACACGTTCTTCAAATCCGTCGGAGCCCGAATCGCCCCGGTCGCCACCACGACCTCTCGCCATAATGTTTTCTCTCCGAAAAATCTTAATTGTCGTGGGTAAACGCGACTAGCGTCTACCTTTGGGTTATCTGAGGTTTCTGGCACACGCGGTTCGCGTGTACCTACGACAAACACGAAACGGGTTGGCAATAGATTTCGCGTTCTTCGGTTCGAACAATCGGTCAGAACTGCAAACCACCCGCCCGAGCGGCATCGGCAAGCGCCTTGATCCGACCATGAAAACGGTAGTGCCCGCGGTCAAACTTGACCTTTGTGATGCCTTTTTCTTTGGCTGCCTCGGCGAGTTTCAGCCCGACCCATTCGGCGGCCTCAACATTGCCTCCGCTCTTGACTTCTCCTTGAGCTTGTTTCGAGCACGTGCTCGCCGACGCCAACGTGTGTCCGTTCAGATCATCGATGATCTGGGCGTAAATGTGTTTGCTGCTCCGAAAGACGGACAAACGAGGTCGGTCCGGAGTTCCAAACAACGTCCGGCGGACGTGTCGCCGACGCCTGAGTTGTTGCTTTTGTTTCGCCTTTTGCTTGTCCATGGTTCCGCGTTCGTGAGGGGCCTAAGTCTGAGGACACCAACTCTCGTGGTCCGTTCTTAACCGCCGACGGCCTTACCTTCTTTCCAGCCTTTGATTTCTTCGCCATCATACCAGATGCCGTCGTTCTTGTTCGGTTCCGGCTTGCTGCCTTGCGGCACGACTTCCCAAACGCCCTTCGCCTTGTATGGTTCGGGCTTTCGTGCGGACTTGAGTTCGGCGGCAAATTGGCCAACGAGTTGTTTATCGATCCCACTGACGATTATGGTCGTGGGGTCGGGCAACTCCACTTGGACCCCGCTTGGGATCTCGCGAACGATACGGTTGGCAAATCCGACGATCAACTCGACCTTCTTGCCCGCCATTCTTGCTTGGTAGCCGATCCCGACGATCTTCAACTTCTTTTGGAAGCCCTGCGTGACGCCGACGACCATGTTGTTGATGAGCGTCCGAAAGAGGCCGTGCATGGCACGGCTTTGGCGTTCGTCGTCGCGTCGTTGAACTTCGATCGTTCGGGCGTCGGAGTCGTGGGAGACCGAAACTCGATTGTTCCACGACTGCTCAAGTTTCCCCTTCGGTCCTTCGACTTTAATTTCGCGTTTGGCCTCGTCGATTGCAACTTTGACTTCTTTGGGGTAAACGACAGGCTGTTTTCCAACCCTTGACATCTGGCGCTAGCCTCTCTTTGGATTCCCGGAGGACAGGTTTGTAACCTATCCTTTATTTTCTTGGACAGGTTACAAACCTGCCCCACGGCCAAAAAACGAACGTCGTATCCCGGCCACTTTACCACACCGTTGCGAGGACTTCACCGCCGATGTGTTGGGCTCGGGCCTGGCGGTCGCTCATGATCCCCTTGCTCGTGCTCAGGATGGCGATGCCGAGACCATCGAGGACCGGTCGCAGGTCCTTGTGTCGCCAATACAGTCGTCGTCCCGGTCGACTGGCTCGTTCGATGGTGCGGATGACCTTCTCGCCCTCGGGGCCATACTTCAGGAGCACGCGTAGGACCAACTTCGGACGAGAGAAATCGGGTTCGGGTTGCGGCTCGAACTCATCGTCTTCGCCGAATTCCCCGACCTGGTAATCGTAAATGAAACCTTCGTCTTTGAGTACCTGGGCCACGCCCGTTTTCAGACGGGAGGCGGGGATGTCCACGATCGGCCGTTCGATTCGGTTGGCATTGCGGATCCGTGTGAGCATGTCCGCGATGGGGTCGGTCATCATTGTCGTCGCTGCCTCCTACCAACTTGCCTTCCGAACACCAGGGATCATTCCAAAGCTGGCCATATTGCGGAAGCAGATGCGACAAACGCCAAACTTCCGATAGACCGCACGTGGTCGGCCACACAATCGGCATCGATTCCGAATCCGGATGATATCTCGAGGACGCAAGTTCGAGTTTTCCGGATCGCGTCGATGTTCTTCGAGCGCCTCAAGTTGCTTTTGAAAGTGAGTTCGTTTGCCTGTTGTTGCCATAGACGTTCTTACCTGAAGGTACGAAAAATCTCGGTTCGTCGGGGCAAGACAGCAAGTCTCCCCCGATGGAAAATTGTGTTATTTCTCGCGGAACGGCATCCCAAACTGCTTGAGCAGTTCTCTTGCTTCGTCGTCACTCCGCGTCGTCGTCACCAATGTGATGTCCATGCCCTGCGTGAATTGCACCTTGTCGGGGTCAATTTCGGGAAACACGAGTTGCTCTTGCAATCCGAGCGTGTAATTCCCTTGTCCGTCAAAGCTCTTGGGGTTGATCCCGCGAAAGTCACGAATCCGGGGCAAGGCCAGACAGATCAACCGGTCGAGGAACTCGTACATCCGAACGCCACGGAGAGTGACGCGACAACCAATGGGGTTTCCTTCCCGCAGTCGCCACGCGGAGATCGATTTTTTCGCCCGCGTGATCTGGGCTCGTTGGCCCGTGATCGCGCTCAGATCTTCCACGGCCTTCTCGATCCGGGCTTTTTCTTGCAGCGCCTTGCCGATCCCCATGTTGACAACGATTTTCTCTAAACGGGGCAAACTCAGCAAGTTTTTTCGTCCCAACTTATCTTTGAGTTCCGGGATAATTTCGTGTTTATATCGAGTCAACAACCGCGGGGCGTGATTGACGGATGCTGTTGCTGGTGCTGTTGCTTCGGCCATGACTGTTTCTCGTTTGCTACGTAAGCAGGACAACCAACGAGGAAAATATCGCTAACTAACTATTTGGGCGGATGAAGGAGTAGGCACACGGAGTGTGCTGTTGTTTTTGTACTGTCGCTTTTCGCGGAGCGAAAGGAACCCCGTTCTTGTTTTGGACTACAGCGGTTCGATGCCGCTTCTCTCGTTTTTCTTTTTTCTCTGTCTTGGCTTCTGATGCTGGGAAGCTCGCATTGCGAAACGAAGACCAGACACGAATTAATTTCGTGTTCCGGATGCTCAGTGTTTGGTCACGGTACAGGGCGTGTGCCTACAACTTCCTCTCAAACAACTTCCGACGCCAAACTCACGATTTTGAGGAACCCTTTTTCCCGCAATTCACGGGCAATCGCCCCGAAGATACGAGTGCCGCGAGGGTTTTGGTCTTCTTTGGTCAGGAGGACCATCGCATTTCGGTCGAACCGGACGTAACTTCCATCGGGTCGGCGTGTGGCCTTCTTGACGCGAACGATCACACCACGAACGATGTCACCCGTTTTCACGTCCGAGCCGGCCATGGCTTTCTTTACACTGGCGATAATAACGTCACCGAGGCCAGCGTAACGACGACGGGTTCCCCCGAGCACCTTGATGCACATGCATTCTTTCGCACCGCTATTGTCGGCCACATCCAAGTAAGACTGCATCTGAATCATTGCCGTGATTCCTTTGTATCGAATATGTATTGGCTCGCGCCTGCCTCGCCTCACTCGTCGAGCGGCTGCGTGGCCGGGACCTGGAAACTCCAGAAGTTCTCTATGGCTCGCATTCTGTCGTCGGTTCAAAACGGACAACGGGCAGACACGTTCGATGTCTGCCCGGAACCGCAGGTCCTTTCCGCTTTATTCTTCGTCTTCGTCCTCTTCCTCTTCTTCGTCCTCTTCCTCGAATTCTTCGTCTTCGAACTCAGTGTCCTCGAACTCACCCTCAGCGCCTTCTTGGGCAGCCTGTTCTTCGGCCAGTTGTCGGGCGGCTTCCCCGGTCTTGAAGATCGGTGCCTTCACTAGAATTTCGAGAAGGGTCCAGCACTTCGTCTTCGAGAGGGGGCGGCACTCCTCGATTTCGACCTTGTCGCCATTCCGCGATTCGTTGTTCTCGTCGTGGACGTAGCAAATCGTTCGATTCTTGATGTATTTGCCGTACCGTCGGTGCTTGACGAGGCGCGAGATTTCGACTCGACGGGTCTTGTCCATCTTGTCTCGCGTAACGATCCCTATGAGGCGCCGCTTACGTTGCGGCGTCTTCTCTTCCGTCTTCGGTTTTTCGGTGTTCGTCGGCTCGACTGCGTCTGCCATGTCCTATTTCCTAATTTGGGCCCTTACGACTGCTCTTCGCCAGCAAGAGCATCTTCCAACTCGTTGTCCTCTTCGGCTGCGGCCAGTTCAGCCAATTCGCGTTCTCGCATGATGGTCTTGATGCGAGCGATCTCTCGCCGAGCGTGTCGAATTTCGCTTGGGGCATCGAGTTTTTCCGTCGCGGCCTGGCACCGCAACGCGAACAAGTTTTTGATCGTGTCCTTCAGATGAAGTTCGAGTTCCTCGTCCGTCATCATCCGAAACTCGGCGGCCTTCTTTTTCATCGTCGTTTCTCCCAACCTCTAACGGTCTCGAGCAGCCGTCGCCGAGGAACGATTTCATTTAATTGAACGCCGGCAGTCGGGTCGCCATGCGGCACCGGAACGGCATCTTGTAGGCCACGCGAGCCAGGCATTCTCTCGCGGCGGACTCGGGCAGACCGGTAATTTCGAACACGACGGTTCCGGGCTTGATCACGGCGGCCCAGAACTCCGGTTCCCCTTTCCCTTTACCCATCCGCGTCTCTGCCGGGATCGACGTAATGGATTTGTGCGGAAAGACTCGAATGTAAAGTCGCCCGACACCACGGACGGCCTGGGAGATCGTAATACGTGCGGCCTCGATCGTTTGGGCGCTGAGCCAACCTTCTTCGAGGGCCTGCAAACCGTACTCGCCGAAGCAAACCCGATTACCCCTCCTGGCCTCGCCTCTTATTTTGCCTCGCTGGCTTTTTCGATACTTTACTCTTTTGGGCATTCGCGACATCGTCGTCCTCCTCGGCGGCCAGGAAGTCGCCGTTATTGATCCAAACTTTGATGCCAATTCGGCCTTGTGCAGTCTTGGCTTCGGTAAATCCGTAATCGATTTTCGCCCGAAGCGTCGACAATGGAATACTCCCGGACATGACGCTCTCGGTCCGTGCCATCTCGGCCCCACCAAGTCGGCCCGACAGTTGAATCCGAACTCCTTTGGCCCCGGCTTCCATGGTCTGGTCCATGCTTCGTTTCATGGTTCGTCGGAAGCTCTGGCGTTTTTCGAGATTCTCGGCGATTTCCTGGGAGACCAGTTGGGCATCGACCTCGGGTCGGTTCACTTCGATCGTCTTGACTTCGATTCGTCGGTGCGTGAGGTCTTCTAGTCGTTTGGTCAACTCGTCGATCTCGGCCCCTTTTTTCCCGATGATCATCCCGACGCGGGCCGAGGCGATGAACACAGTGACCTTCTCGCGAGTCCTCTCGATTCGGATCTGCGAAATGGCGGACTTACCGTATTTCGGGTGGTTGAGGATGTAGTCTCGAATCTTCTTGTCTTCGACCAACAAGTCGGCAAAGTCTCTCTTGCTGGCGAACCAGCGACTATTCCAATCCAGCATGATGCCGGTACGAAAGCCTGTTGGCCGAACCTTCTGACCCATACACTCAATCTCCGCTGCGAGAGCTATAATTTTTCGTTTCAGGATGCTCCACTAGATTCCAAAATCCAATTAGAGCAGCACCTCGTTTTGGTTATTCTTCGTCTTCCTCAACGCCATCGGAGAGGGCGATGTGGATGTGACAGACTTTCTTTTGGATCGGAAACGCAGACCCGCGTGCTCGCGGTTGGTAGCGTTTCAGAATCGGACCTTCGTCGACTCGCGATTCGACGACCAGCAAGGCGGCGACGTCGCTGGCATTTTGATCTTCGGCGTTGCCCATCGCGCTCTTGATGACGGCCTCGAGCAGTCGAGCTGCCTTGTTCGGCAGGAACCGCAAGGCTTCGAGGGCTTCGTCCGCGTACTTGCCTCGGACGAGCGTTGCGAACGGACGAACTTTCCGAGCTGTCATGTCAGCGTATCGATGACTGGCTTTGTATTTCATCTGGAAACTCTGGCTCGAAAATCCGAAGGAGGTCCGGCTAAGATCTCGACTCACCGAGGCCAAGATCATTCTGTTTGGTATTCAAACGTCACAGATTCCAGTAAGTGGACTTCGTTGGAAGACGAAGGCAGAATCAAACTTTGCTGGACGTTAGGGTTCGACGGTACTGATCGATGAGTGACCAAGGGGTGTGGAAACAGAAAAAATTCCGGGGGCAGGATTTGAACCTGCGACCTCCAGGTTATGAGCCTGGCGAGCTACCACTGCTCCACCCCGGGATCTGTATTCCTCAAAAGTGCGGCGTGAGATTTGGAATTTGAATTCAACAATCTTCATCATAGCTGATGGCCGCAAACAATCAACCGCTGTTCCGGACGAAATCGGAATACTGGGCCGATTCTTTCTGTCTACTTCTTCTTCCCCCCACTATGACCTTTGAAGGTTCGAGTCGGAGAGAACTCCCCAAGTTTATGTCCCACGTGGTCTTCCGTCACGTATACCTTGATAAAATCTTTTCCGTTGTGCACGAGGAACGTGCAGCCAATAAATTCCGGAACGATCGTGCAGTCCCGAGCCCAGGTCTTGATCGGCTCGGAATCACCGATCCGTTCGACTTTTTCATAGAGCCGTTCGTCAACGTACGGCCCCTTTTTCAGTGATCGACCCATATGTTCCTTGCAACCCACTTCGAGAGAAAATTTACTGGGCTCAAGCCAGGCAACGGTGACCCGCTCCCCGTAACCAAAACCCATGCTTATCGCGGTCCGCGACGTCGCCGCCGGATGATGGCCGAGTTCGAGGGCTTGTTCTTCTTCCGGGTCTTCCCACCCTTGGCCGGAACTCCGGTCGGACCACACGGATGTCGACCACCCGTCGTCCGTCCTTCACCACCGCCGAGCGGATGGCTCACCGGGTTCATCGCGGTTCCGCGAACGTGAGGACGTCGACCCATCCAGCGTTTTCGCCCGGCCTTTCCCAGGACGATGTTCATGTGCTCCGAATTGGAGATGACGCCAATCGTGGCTCGGCAGTTCGCACTGACACGTCGCATTTCACCCGACGGAAGTGTGATCTGCGCCCAATCTTGTTCTCGGGCTCCGAGAACGCCGCTACAGCCAGCACTCCGGCACAACTGGCCACCGCGGCCCGGTTGGAGTTCGACGTTATGGATTCGCATCCCCAGGGGAATCTTGCTCAGCGGCATGCAGTTACCGACGCGAGGCTCGACGTTCTCGGCACCACTCATTACCTTATCGCCAGCCTTGAGCCCTTCGGGAGCGAGGATGTAACTCTTCTCGCCATCGACGTACTCGATAAGGGCGATGCGGGAAGTACGGTTCGGGTCATACTCGATCGAGATGACCGTGGCCTCAACGTTATCTTTCGTCCGCTTGAAGTCGACTAACCGATATCGTCGTTTGTGTCCACCACCACGGAATCGGACGGTGGTGACGCCCTGGTTGTTCCGCCCACCCTTTTTCTTGAGAGGACGAAGTAGCGTCTTCTCCGGTTTTTTCTTGCGGTCGGTGATGTCGGAAAAATCACTGACGGATCCGTGTCGGCGTCCCGCGCTCGTCGGCTTATACTTTCGAATGCCCATGCTCGTTCTTCCTTCTCAGCGGTCGCCAATCATGCCCTAGAAGAGTTCGATACGGTCTTCCGGATGGAGCTTCACGATTGCTTTCTTCCAGTGAGAAAGCCGCCCATAACGGAACCGGTATCGTCGCTTCTTCCCATGTCGAATCTGGGTTCGCACTTTCAAAACGCGGACCTCGAACAACTCCTGGATGGCGGCCTTGATTTGGTCCTTCGTGGCCCACAAGTTCACCTGGAATGTGTAGGCATTGTGTCGATCGTGCGACGACTGGTGCGTACCTTTTTCAGTGACGAGAGGGCGAATGATGACCTGGTACGGTTCGAGGTCCGGCCCACGTTGTTTCTTCTCTGTTGTTTGGTCCTGTGCCACGGCCTTCGATCCTCAATCCGTTTTACTTCTTATCTGTCTCTTCTTCGTCTTCCTCGTCCTCATCCTCTTCTTCGTCTTCCTCGTCGCTTTCTGCGACTTCTTCGTCTTCTTCGTCTTCGAAGCCCTCGTCTTCCTCATCCTCTTCGACTTCCTCTTGTTCCTCCGTTGCTGGAGTAGAAGCCGTAGTTGGTTCAGCGGTCGTGGCTCCGAGTTCTTCTGTTCCCTCGTCTTCACCTTCTTCGTCTTCTTCAAACTCGACTTCGTCGGTCCATTCGAGTTCGGGGCAGAGTTCTTCCAAGGCAGCTTTGGTGAGCAGCATTACTTCCGGCCGAAGAATCGCGTACGTGTGGAACTGCGAAACCGGCATGACTTCCACACGCGGGATATTTCGGGCCGACAAGTAGATTGTGCGGTCCTCGTCGATGTCACTCTCGCCGAGCCCAATCAAGACGCTTGCTCCGTACATTCCGAGCAACTCGAGGACCGCGACCATGTGCCTGGTGCCGAGTTCCGGCAGACCGAATTCGGTCAAGATGACCGTCTCGTTGTCTTGAAACTTGCTCAGGAGGGCCATTTTCCGAGACGAACGAACGGCTTTTTTCGGCAAGTGATATTCGTAGTCGCGGGGCTTGGGGCCTTTCGAAGTTCCGCCCCCTCGGCGTTTATTGGTCCTCTTGTTCCCGACGCGAGCGTTCCCGGTTCCTTTTTGGCGGAAGAGCTTTTTGGTACTTCCAGCGACCTCACCCCGTTTCTTGGCCGAGTGTGTGCCGCGACGTTGGTTCGCTAGATACATCACGACAACGTCGTGCATCAATTGTTTGTTGATCTTCCCACCGAAGAGGGCCGAGTCGACGTAGACGCTACCAGTCTGGTCACCGTTGTTATCGAACACGCGGAGCTTGATCTTTCCGGTGACTTCTGTGAGCAGACTATCTTCCGCTGTTGCCGTGACCACGTCTGGAACCCTTTCCCGAACTCAGTTCCCCAAACTATATATGTTTCTGCTCGACTCCGCCCTGATCTGGTATCAATTTTTCTTGGCTTCGAACGACACAACCCCGTAAAAAAAGCTGGTCGGGTGGATGTCGATGCATCCACCCGACCATTGATCGAGTATTTCGGTGGTTTGCATCTAGGCGATCAGTATTGTTGTCGGAGTGTTCGCA
This sequence comes from uncultured Alcaligenaceae bacterium, assembly GCA_964474955.1. Taxonomy (GTDB): domain Bacteria; phylum Planctomycetota; class Planctomycetia; order Gemmatales; family Gemmataceae; genus CAYRFQ01. The sequence goes on from CAYYUU010000014.1 coordinate 15,136, forward strand.
TTCGTCATTCGATAGCCACTCACTTCTTCGAACCGTTGTCTGTCTTTTCAGTTAGACGGATTATCCAGAGACTCTAATTTTGATATCAACTCCCGGTGGAAGGCTCAACCCTTTATTCAGTGCCTCGATCGTGCTGGCCGTAGGTTGGACGATATCAATAAGCCTCTTGTGGGTTCGGATCTCAAACTGTTCTCGGGATTTCCGGTCAATGTGTGGACTCCGCAGAACAGTATAGCGTTCAATTCGTGTGGGCAGCGGAATGGGACCGCGGACCTTGGCTCCCGTCCGTTGCGCCGTATCGACAATGTCGTGGGCGGTTCGGTCGAGCACTTCGTGGTCGAACGCTTCCATTCGAATACGAATGCGGTCATTCGCAAAATTAGCCAAAGCTCCACCCTCTCACCAAAAGACGCTCCAACCGTGTGTAGGTTGGTGTAGGAAAGTATTAAGCTAATGGTTCAGTCATGGGGTGTCAAGACGGCGTGATCGAACTTTCCAGGAAAATTGTTGAATTTGATGTAAACCGAGATCAAACCCCTACCGTTTCCATTTCAGATTCGGGAATTGTAGGAAGAAATAACATGAAGTGGAAAGAGGATGCGTCAACTTTTTTCGGACTTTTTCCCAAAAACTGCCGCGGATGGTCAAGGAGAGCCATGGAACCGAATAGCGGATACGATGGAAGCCAAGGAAGTCTGTTGTTCGCAAGCACGATTACCGCTTCGCTTTGCTTTGGCTCTTCGAGGTTCAAGCTGGGCGAAAATTCCAAAAATGAAAAGGCCCCAGCCGAAAACCACACTCGGCTGTGCTTCCATTTTGATCGCTACGTGTTACAAATTTATCTGTATGCTTTTGGAGAAGATTCGTGTCAACCCTCCGTCTTTTTGCATAATTCAACATGGCCCAAAAAACCGTTCTCTCAACATACGAAGAATAGAAGAATAAGCGCCATGACGACGGAAGCCGATTTTCTCAGTAGCATTTGCGACGAGCCTACCGCCGAGCTTCGACGTCTGGTCTACGCGGATTGGCTCGAAGAACACGACAAAGCGCGAGAAGCAACGCTCGTGCGACTCCACCACGAGATGTTGCGTGCGGCTGACGAGTCGCCGGCATCGGAGCATTTCATTCCAGAAGAACTCGAACTTCGGGATCGTATTCCCGACAAGTGGTTGAAGAAATACCTCAAAGCGTGTGGCGACCTCTTGATTCCGATTTCCGTGGCGGGCAATTGGTTTCGCATTCGGCGACGGATTGACGAGGAAATAGAACCGCTCGTCGGAGTCCTTGCCGATAGAGCCACGCCCGAACAGATTGCGAATTTCGAGCAGTCCATTGGCCAGGAACTGCCCGAAGACGTCAAGCACTCGTATCGCGTTCACAACGGCTGTCATCTCGCCGAGAACCTCCTCTTTTTCGGTGACAACTATCTGTCGCTGGACGAAGCACAGGAAGCATGGAGATCGTTAGAGGCGCTAGCTGAATTCGTTGGTCCGTCTCTCGATGATGCTTGCTCCTCGGATCCCGAGAATGCGATTCAAAATCGCAACGCCTGCCGCGAGTGGATTCCCATCACGGGAATCTATACCAACCATATCGGTGTCGATTTGGCTCCCGGTCCCAATGGCCGCAGAGGGCAAGTGATTCTCTTCGGCGTAGACGAATGGGAACATTACGTGGTCGGTCAGAGTTGGGCCGATTTCCTGGAGAAGTTCGCAGGACTGCTTGAGCAAGTCGACCTGGAATATTTGCCTGACCTCTGCGAGCAACATTCTTTCCAAGATATATGGAACGCTCACTGGCTCTTGTCTCCGGAAGATGAGTCTTTTGAGTGGTATGGACCGGACAACCCGCCGGACGATTTTCGGGGTGCCTTACGTAGGAGGATTCAGGATGGGACGTGGTAAGCAGAACGCCCCTTTGCGGCTCCGCACCATAGCAGCGGAGAGACAAATATGACGACCGAACCCGATTTGCTCAAGACGATCGAGGAGTCGCCCGAGGACGAGACGAAACGCCTCGTCTATGCCGACTGGCTCGACGAGAACAAGAACTCCAACGGACCCGCGCTCGTTCGGTTGCATTGTGAGATGATCAAAGCAGCCAAAAGGTCTCCGGCTCTCACGAAATTCTTCCCCGAAGAAATTCGAGCCCTTGCGAAGTGTGGTGAGTCCTGGGTTCAGAAATACGAGGACGCTTGCGAAGATGTGTTGTTACCAATTTCGGTTTCGCGGAGTTGGTTTCGGATTCGAAGACGAATCGACGAAGACATCCCGCCGTTGCGAGGGAGCTTGAACAAGGGAGCGACGCTCAAAGAGATTCATGATTTCGAGAAAGCGATTGGACAGAAACTGCCGGAGGACGTGAAGCACTCGTATCGGATTTACAACGGGGAACGAGACATCCCACACTCTTATGGTCTTTTCCTGGGAGATAGTTACGAAAGTTTGAAAGCTGTGTTGGAAGCGTGGCAAATGTGGGCGGAGATAGCGGCAGACGATTTGGAGGACCTCAACGAGGTTTGCACTTCTTATCCCGAAGGTGCCATCCAATGCAAATACGCACGGAAGGAGTGGATTCCGATAATGGGGATGAGAGGGACTAGTGACCACATCGGCATCGACTTGGCGCCTGGGCCCAAAGGCTGCCACGGGCAAGTGATCATTTTTGGTCGCGACGAAGAAATCCACTGTGTGGTCGGTCTGAACTGGGCCGACTTTCTTCAGAAGTTTGCCGACCTCCTCGAACAGTTACCTCTTGATGGGCTCAACATGGAAGAAGCCGATGGCTTTTACAGCGAATTCAATGCCAAACTCATCACCCCGGGCCCTCACCATGCCTATCAATTTCGTGACGGTCTGCGGGTATTGATAGAAGGAGGGAAATGGTAGGGGTAAGAATAGGAGCAGTCTAAACGATTGCTGTTACTTCGTGTTGAGACACGGCCATCTCTGCGTATTTCGCGATAATGTACACGTTAGACGAGAGCGGAAACCCGCGATATACTGAGACTACCCATTTCACATGCTGGGCTACAAACGACTCAAGCCAAACTCCGTGGTGTTGAATTGTGTGTGAGTTTGAAAGCCGCGCAGCGGCGAGAGATCTTAGCCGTGGGAGTGAGCCCATGGAATGATGAAATGCACCGCCCCAAAACCAAATTTCCGCCATCGAAATAAACCGCAAATGCAATATTTCCCCACGTTCGAAGAGTTCACAAAGCTCGCCAAGCTCGGGTCGGTCGTGCCCATCTATCGCCAACTCGTCGGCGACACGCTCACTCCCGTCACGGCGTTTCACATCTTGTCGGGCTTTCGCGAGATGGAGCCCGACACCGACGAAACGAGCAGCGCCGACTGGAACTTCCTCTTCGAAAGCGTCATCGGTGGGGAACGAGTCGGGCGTTATAGCTTTCTAGGTGCGGAACCGTTCCTGACGTTTCAGGCATACGGAAACAAGGTCACGATTCATGACTTGCGGACACCGTATCAAGCTCCGCTCGAACAGGAACATCCCGATCCGCTCCGCCTTCTGGAAGAAACGTTGCACAAGTATCGTTCTCCATCGGTGCCGGGGTTGCCGCGTTTCTCAGGTGGAGCGGTTGGCTACGCGGGTTACGACTCCGTTCGATACGTCGAACACTTGCCGAACCCTCCGAAAGACGACCGAGAGTTGCCGGACCTGTGCTTTGCCTTTTATGATCGGATGATCATTTTCGACCACATCAACAAGACGCTCGCGGTGGTGGCTCATGCCCACATTGACGAGAAAGATTTGCGGGGATGTTACGAGAAGGCGTGTCGGCGCGTCGATGGCCTCGTCCGGAAACTCCAGACTCAACGTGTTGAATTGCCCTTGAACGACAACGCCGC
>CAYYUU010000015.1:0-18457 GCA_964474955.1 uncultured Alcaligenaceae bacterium
GGTCTTGTCGCCCGTGTGAGTTATTCAGGGCCACGGCCTCTGCGTGGATGTGTTGCCGTGATTGAAGCGATCGTGAACTTCTTGCGGCCAATTCGTTTCCGTGGAAAGGTTCGGCTGTTCCACCCGCTCGTTGCGAAACAGGGAACACGTCGGGCCAACGTCTTCGGGTATCAAATGGACCTGGACTTGGAGGAATTCATCCAACGGATGATCTACCTCGGGACCTACGAAAGGAAGGAAACCTCACAGGTTTTAGGGTACCTCCGACCGCGAATGACGTTCGTCGATGTGGGAGCCAACGTCGGCTACTTCTCTCTCGCTGCTGCTTCGAAAGTTGGGCGAGAGGGACGAGTTTTCAGCTTCGAGCCCAGTCCCCTCGCCGCCAACAAGTTCCAAGCGACGCTCGAACAAAACCAGCTGGATTTCGTAACGCTGTGTCGGTGTGGTCTCGGAAGCCAAGCAGAAACGGTTCCGCTGGCCGTTCCTTCCACGACAAACCACACGCCGAGCATGCTCGTGGACACCGACCAGAATACCGTTTCCGTTCGCGTCCAGACTCTCGATGCGTGTCTGGCCGAGTGGGACGTGGACCAAGTGGATCTGTTGAAGATGGACGTGGAGGGGTATGAACCCCAGGTGTTGGCAGGAGCAACGGCCTCCTTAGAAACCTCCAAGATTAAAGCTCTCTTGTGCGAATTCAACGACGTTTGGCTTCGAAGGGCAGGAACGGATGCCCCCACGCTCTACAAACAGGTACTCGACTGGGGGTTTGTGGACACGGAAGGGACGCCCAAATTTGTCCCTCAAAAAACTTTGAATCGTTTCTTTCTCCATCGAACTTACTCCCACAAGTAGCGGATACATTGGGGATGGTCTTGCAGAGGAACAAAGTGGTTCGTTGGCATCTAATTACTGGGGGATACCCACCGAATCCGGGGGGCGTAAGCGACTACACTCGTCTCGTGGCTCGGAGTCTTGCGGACTCAGGCGAGGAAGTCCATGTCTGGGCTCCCGTTTGCTCGCAAGAATCGCCTCGCGACGCGGGAGTCCAAGTTCACCGCCTCCCTGGGCACTTTGGATTCCTCGCTTTGGAACAGCTAAGCCGGCATTTGGAGCAACAACCGAAACCAATTCGGTTGTTGGTCCAGTACGTCCCGCATTTGTATGGTTGGAAAGCCATGAATGTCCCATTCTGCTTGTGGTTGAGCCGACAAAGGCGCTACAAGCCGTGGGTGATGTTTCACGAGGTGGCTTTTCCTATCAGTCGGCAACAAAAGTTTCGGCACAACTTACTCGGGCACGTGACGGAATTCATGGCCAAGACCATCGCGAGGGCCGCCAATCAGATCTTTGTTGCGATCCCGAGTTGGGAAACCAAGATTCGTGAACTGGCGCCGGAAACCAAGGAGATTACTTGGCTCCCAATTCCGAGTAACATCCAGACCGAAGTTGATGCTTCGGAAGTCGCACAAACGCGGACGGCGCTCCTTGGGAACCAGCACAACTCGATCATCGGGCACTTCGGGACGTACGGGACTTTGATCTCGAAAATGTTGTCCGAATTGCTCCCCCGCCTACTCGCTGAGGATAAACGGCGTTTGGCCTTGCTGTTGGGTCGAAACGGGATGCAATTTGCGAAACAACTTGGCCAACGGCATCCGGAATTTGCGGATCAACTTTCTGCACCGGGAGAGTTGTCCTCGGAAAAAGTCGCCACACACTTGAAAGCCTGCGATCTGTTGATCCAACCTTATCCCGACGGGGGCACCGCCCGACGCGGGAGTGCGATGGCGGGGTTGGCTTTGGGAATGCCGATCGTCACGAACCAAGGGCACTTGACCGAATCCATTTGGAAGAACGGACTTGTGGCCCTCTCGCCGAAACCGGAGACGGAGCCAATGGTGGTGCTGGCGGAGCAGCTTCTCCGAGACCCCCAAGGCCGAGCGCGTATTGCCGAACAAGCTCGCTCTGGTTATCGAGAGCGTTTCAGCACCGAAAACACGATCCGTATCCTCCGGACCACCGACCGAAACACTCGAGACCAACGTTGAAGTTTGAAGAAGCGTCCGTTGCCTGGAGCGGGCTTGATCCCGAGAGTGAACCAATGAGTTTTCTGACATCTTTCGCAAACCGATTGCCGCGTTCGTGGATTAAATTCATCGCGAGGTTGCAGTGGCGCAACCCCTGTTCAAGCGAATTATCGACTGGGGATCGAAGCATTTGCGCGAACAAGACGGTGTCATCGGAAAGGGCCAATAAGGGGCTGAAGTTCAACCCGGGAGCCCTGGATACTTGTCGGGGACGTCCGAACCGGAGATGCAAGAGACACTCCAGAAAATCGTTCAACCTGGGATGTGCGTTTATGATATCGGGGCCAACGTTGGCTTTTTCTCGGTCCTTTGTGCTCGGTTGACTGGGAACGACGGCAAGGTGTTCTGCTTCGATCCGCTTCCGAGCAATGTTGCGCAGATATGCCACAATGCCGGACTCAACGACTTTGCCAACATGATGGTCCGGGAGTGCGCCGTTGGCAATTTGGACGGAAAGACGCCCTTCAACGTCTCTTCCACCGTGAGCTGGGGAAGGCTCGCAACGGTCGGAAATGCGTCGAACGAAGTCGACCAGATCGAGGTCGAAATTTATCGCCTGGATACGCTGCAGTCCCAACTCCATTTGCCGCCTCCGGATGTCATCAAGATGGACGTCGAGGGGGCAGAAATCGACGCCCTCCGCGGGGCCGACGCTGGAGAAGGTTCGCCCAATTTGGATCATCGAACTTCATGGCACCAACCAAGGCGTTGCCGACATTCTCAGACAAAGTGGATATCGCATCGGGGTGATCGGAAGCCCGGAAGAAGTAGCCACAGCGCCATGGAACGTCCAGATCATCGCGTTCCCCAACGAACGAACGGATTTGGTTCCCTTGTTTGAGGACCTCACCGCACAAGCCACCGAAACGTCAGTCGCGAGTGCTTCCTGATTGGACCAACCCGTCATGCCCCGAACAAAAAAACTCCTGTCGATTGCGCACTCTTACGTCGTCGCCAACAATCGGCGGCTGGCCCACGAAATGTCTTCGGTGGGCAACGGCCAATGGGAAGTGATGGCCGTTGCCCCACACTTTTTCCACGGCAAACAAGACCTCCGGCCATTGTCCTTCGAGAGCCTGCCGAGCGAGTCTTGTCCGGTCGTGCCTGTGCGCGCGTATTTGACCCAGGTCGTTCACGTCTTTGTTTACGACTTGAAGTTGCGGAGTTTGCTTTCGCAAGGTTGGGACGTCGTGCACTGCTGGGAAGAACCGTACATCATGGTCGGTGCCCAGCTGGCCTGCTGGACTCCGAAGCGATCGAAGCTGGTTTTCCGCACGGCCCAGAGCCTCAACAAGAACTATCCGTTTCCGTTCAACTGGATCGAACAATATGCCATGAATCGGGCCGACGGATGGATCTGCAGCGGGGAACTCGTGGCCGAGAACTTACGACCTCGAAGGGGCTACGATCGCCCGATGCGGTTGATACCCCTGGGCGTAGACATGGAGCAGTTCCGCCCCGATCGCAGTGCCGGTGACGCAGTCCTGCGTTCTCTGGGTTGGGACGTCGAAGGCCCTCCTGTGATTGGGTACTTGGGACGATTCGTTCCCGAAAAGGGAATCGAAATGATGATGCGAGTGCTCGACCAAATCCAGGTTCCCTGGCGGGCGCTCTTCTTGGGTGCCGGACCACTCGAAGACAAACTGAAGTCGTGGGCGACTCAACACCCCGAGCGAGTCCGGGTCTGCACCAACGTTCGTCATCAACAAGTCCCGCCGTATCTCAACGCCATGGACATCCTGGCTGCCCCGAGCCAAACGGCACCGCACTGGAAGGAACAATTCGGGAGAATGCTTGTTGAAGGCTTTGCGGCGAAGGTGACAGTTGTCGGCAGTGACAGCGGGGAGATTCCCAACGTCATCGACGATGCTGGTGTCGTCGTGGGAGAGAAGGACGAGCCCGGATGGGTCGAAGCACTGACCGATTTGCTTGCGGATTCCGGAAAACGAAACGAGCTGGCCGAGCGAGGTTGGGAAAGAGCACAGAACAACTACGCCTGGCCGGTGGTCGCCAAACAGTATCTCGATTTCTTCAACGAACTTCTCGACCGACGCAACGTGTGAAACCTTGGCACCAAACCGGGGATGGCTGTTGTGCCAACCGTTGGAGCGACAATCTGGCAAAGCCAAAGACCTTTTCGTGGAGCGCAAAGCAACTCGAACCGCACCAACATGAACTGGGAACCAACTAACATTCCAGACGTCCGTGTGATTACGCCGCCATTCTTCGGAGACGAGCGTGGTTTCTTCATGGTCCCCTATGAAGCCCGAAGTTTCCAACAAGCGGGCCTGGACGTCTCGTTCGTGCAAGATAGCCATTCCGGTTCTCACCAAGGAACGCTTCGCGGATTGCATTACCAAATTAAACATCCTCAAGGCAAACTGGTCTGGGCCATTTCCGGGGAAGTATTTGATGTGGCTCTGGACATCCGCCGCAGTTCCCCGACGTTCGGGCAATGGGTCAGCGTCCACCTGTCCGCCGAAAATCGAAAGCAGCTATGGATTCCTCCCGGCTTTGCTCACGGATTTTATGTGATGAGTGAGTGGGCCGAAGTCATGTACAAGGTCACCGACGTCTATGCACCGGAACTCGAACGAACGATCCTGGCCACGGACCCGCAGTTGAACATCCCGTGGCCTCTGGAAGGTCAAACGCCCTCGCTTTCCGAGAAAGATCAGCGAGGGAAGTTGTTCCACGAAGCCGAGGTGTTTGAGTAGCTCCGGCGTGGCCACAAGTCGATCTGTTGAGAGAAGAAATCGCCAAACACATGAGCATCGCCCAGCAACCCACTGCCGACGTTTCTTCGAGGTCCAGGACCCCGAGCAGACCGCGTCTCCGGCTTGCTGTCCTCTGCGACTATCCCGAAGAAAATTGGCCGAGTATGGACCTGGCGGCAGATATGCTGTTTCGTGGGCTTGTCCAAGAACACAATGAGCAGTTCCAGATCGAAAAAATCTGTCCGACGTTCCGTCATCGATTTTCGAGGGTTCCTTGGTTGGGTCGTCGCAAGGTCGCGCACAATGCGGACCGACTCCTCAACCGACTATGGAACTATCCCAAATACTTGAAACGGCTGGCGAACGAGTTCGACGTGTTCCACTTGTGCGACCATAGTTATTCGCAGGTCGTCCATGCCCTGCCCGTCGATCGCACGGGAGTGTTCTGTCACGACCTCGATACGTTTCGGTGTCTCCTCGAACCGGAGAAAGACAAACGCCCTTGGTGGTTCCGGAAAATGGCAGGCCACATCCTACGGGGCATGCAAAAGGCAGCACTCGTCTTCTACACGACGAATGCCGTTCGCGAAGAAATATTGCGGTTTGGGTTGGTCGATCCCTGCAAACTGATCCAGGCTCCGTTGGGTGTGTCGCCTGAATTCACTCCTAAAAACGAAGACGAAGGGGAACTGCCCGACTCACGGTTGCAGAGTGGTCCTTACTTGTTGCACGTCGGAAGTTGCATCCCGCGAAAGCGAATGGACGTGTTGCTCGATGTTTTTGCCGCCACGAGGAAGACGCACCCGGAGTTACTGCTGGCCAAGGTCGGCGGTCCCTGGACCCCCGCACAGCAAGAACAAGTGGACCGACTCGGACTCGCTCCGTCGATCGTGCAAATGCAAGGATTGACTCGCTCGCAGATTGCGACGCTTTACCAGAAAGCTCAGGTAGTTCTTTTGCCGAGCGATGCGGAGGGCTTCGGATTGCCGGTCATCGAGGCCCTTGCTTGCGGAGCCGTCGTCGTGGCCTCCGACATCCCGGTGTTGCGAGAAGTTGGCGGAGACGCCGTCGTGTATTGTCCGGTTGGCGACGTGGCCGACTGGTCCGAGACGTTGGAGCAGATCCTCCGGGGAACCAAAGGCGTTCCGTCGCGGGAAGTAAGGGCTGCGAGGGCACGGCTCTATTCGTGGGAAACGCACTGCGAAAAGATCGTCGCTGCGTATGACCGGATGGGCAGGACGAAAGTAAGCCTCCTGTGAAAATCCTATTCCTCAGTCCGACGGGGACTCTTGGCGGTGCCGAAAGAGTCCTGCTCTCGATCTTCGGGGCCCTACGCGGCACGGAGGTACGGCCCCATTTGTTGACGTTCGAAGACGGCCCGTTGGCCGCGAGGGCTTCGGAATTAGATGTCCGGGTTGTGGTGCTTCCTCTGCCCATCGAGGTCGCGAGGCTGGGGTAAAGCCAACTTGCGAATGGGAGGGGGAAGCGGAATTATCTGCGTTGGCTCTCTCGCATGACCGCCGCGATTCCAGCAGGATATCGATATGCACAAGCGTTGGGGCAGCGAATACGCCGACTGAAACCGGATCTGGTTCATTCCAATGGGATCAAGACGCATCTGCTCTGCAGTTTGGCCAGGACCGGGAACGTCCCCATCATTTGGCACGTCCACGATTTTTACGGAACCAGGCCGCTCGTCAAACGAGTCTTGAAGTATTCTGCCGGAGAGGTTCGCGGGGCCATCGCGATCTCCAAAGCGGTGGCCGCCGATTTCGCGAAGGTTCTCTCACGGATTCCGACGCAGGTGATTTACAACGCCATTGATGTGGACGAATTTTCTCCCCAGAAGGGCGATGGAAATTGGCTCGATCAGGAGGCGGGGCTGGCCCCTCAACCGGACAACACGGTCCGGGTGGGATTGGTGGCGACGTATGCCCGGTGGAAAGGGCAAGACGTCTTCCTCCGAGCCGCCGCGGCGTTGCGAAAACGACATCCGGATTTACACGTCCAGTTTTATGTCATTGGTGGGCCGATTTACAAAACCCAAGGCTCGCAGTTCACGCAAGAAGAACTCAAGGGCTTGGCAGAGCAACTCGGAATTACGAATTGTGTAGGCTTTGTTAATTTTCAACCCAGACCTTCACGAGCCTTCCAAGCGTTGGACGTCGTCGTCCATGCAAGCACCAGGCCAGAACCGTTCGGATTGACGATTGTCGAGGCCATGTCTTGCGGGAAGGCCGTCATTGCGAGTGCCGAGGGTGGGGCCGGTGAGTTGTTCCAAAGTGATGAGGCGATTGGAGTTCCGCCACGAGACCCGGATGCGCTCGCGGACGCCATCGCCCGCTTGGTTCGAGATCCGAAACTCCGAGACGAACTCGGAAAAAAGGGTCGAGTGGCCGTTTTGGAAAAATTTCACCTAAAACGGGTTGCCGCTGAGGTGCTGAATTTCTACGTTGTCGCACGGAAGAAGAATCCTATCGTTTCGAGTTGAATGCTGTCCTATTTTGTGGGGCCGAGAGCCTTGAAATTGTATTGTTGTTGAACCACTGATCCCTTGTGGAATGGAACGAATTCATTTCGCCCATTCGCCCTTGAAAGGAGTTTGTACGATGACTTTTGCCAGTTGGAAGCGAGTTGCTGCGGGTGTCCTCACCACAGCCGCTCTTGTGGCCGTTTTGGCCGCGTCTGTCAACCTCTTTGGTGCTGATGCCCCGGCGCAGGCCGAGAACAACGCACCTAAATTGCGACTTCTCTATCCGGTTTCTCAGCAAGAAATTGCCGAGACCGACAGTTCGAACGACGATTCCGTTGTGCTCCGAAATTGGACATACACTGGCGGCAAAGGTGACGGCGGCAAAGGTGGCGGCCCGTCGAGCGGTGGCGGCAGCGGCTGATTCGGCTGCCTCAATCCAAGAGCATCAAGTTGATCCTTCGGGCCATCCGACGACGGTTGGCCCTCTTCTTGGGATTTCACTTCCCATTTCCCGTTCTCTGCCCGAATCATTCCGCTCGCCACTATCTCCAATGTTGGCGAGATCGACTCACCAATAGTGAACTTTCCCCCACGTTCGATTGCGACGTGCCGTTCAGGCTGTTGGGCTTGCTCCGCGATTTGCGCCGAAAATGCTTGGTCGGGTCGCAGGCGGTAGCTTGAGCCCAGATCGATTCTGCGCCAAGAAAACCTACGCCCGCGACCCGACTTGGCGCGTCCAAAGTCAACCACGTAAGGAGCACAAGAAGCCGATGAGGGAGAAGATCATTCAGGGGTTGCGCAGCGCGATGGAACTGATTCTTCTTGGGCTTGTGTGTATTTCCCCGTGGGCATTGGGGAGTGTTCGTCCGGTTTTTCAATTCTGGCTTTACGTCGGTTTGGGGGGTCTTTTGGTCTTATGGGCCTTGAGAATACTTGTTGAGTGGCGCTTCCGTTGGGCTCATTGCCCGGTCGCCATCTGTTTGGTGGGATTGTTTCTTTTCGGCATCTTGCAGACCTTGCCGCTTTCTTCCGATTGGCTGGAGTGGCTCTCTCCGGCAACGGCGAAGTTTTACCAAGATTTTTTACCGACCCACCGGGAAACGCTTGTCGGCGGAGAGACAATCCCCGAAGTCCCGCTCGCGGGAACGACGCTCAGTCTCTATCCCGGAGCAACGAAGTGGTTTTTGAGTCAACTGCTCGCGGTGTTTTTGCTCTTTGCCGTCGTGCGAAATAACATCGCTTCGTGGCCGAGCTTGTGGCGTCTGGGACTGGTTGTCGTCGTGAACGCGACGGTCATGACCCTCTTTGGGGTGGTCCATTATTATACGTCTGCCGAACGGATGGTTTATTGGGTGTTGAGGTCGGCCGGGGCCGTGTTTGGACCTTACATCAACCGGAACCACTTCGCCTTCTACGTCAACATCTGCATTGGTTTGGGAGTTGGGCTTCTGCTGGCCTTGTGGGAGGCCCAAACCGGAAAATCGACACGTCCGGGAGTCAACAGTCCACAGCCGTTCCAGCGACTGGAGGTCCGCGAGGCGCTCGCGAGGGTTCTGAACAACCCGCACATCCTTGGTGTTTGTTTGATGCTCGCCACAATGATGGGGGGTGTGGTATTTTGCCAGTCTCGAGGAGGAGTTGTCTCGCGCGCGGCCGGGGCGTTGGTCGGGGGGTTGCTTTTAGTCAAGACTTCGGGACGTTGGACGAAACTCTTCCTGCCATTGTTAATGTTGGCTTTGGTCCTTCCTGTTGTGGTCTGGTTCGGGCTCGAGCAAGTCGAAAGTCGGTACTCCATGGTCTGGAAGGGCGATGCCCTTCAAGACGACCGTTGGAACATCTGGTCCCGGACGTTAAGCGTTGCGAAGGACTACCCAATCTGGGGAACGGGGTATGGCACTTTTCGGTATGTCGAACCGATGGCGCGTCGGCTTGGCGACCCAGATTTGGTCGACTACGAGCACGCACACAATGATTATGTCGAAGCGTTTGTCGAAGGTGGAATCGTTCGGTTGTTGTTGAGTCTTCTGATCATTGTGTTTGTGTATCGTTTAGGGATGAAAGCCCTCCAGAAAGCTCCAGATGGGCAGAAGAAAGCACTGGTCGTTGGCGTAATTTGGGCGTTCACGACGGTCGTCGTCCATAACATCTTTGATTTCGGTATCCACATGCCCGCGAACGCGCTGCTCGCGACGGTCGTCATCGCTTATCTGTGTGCCCTCGGCAGCGGTCAGGCCCGGGACACCGCTTCGCCGCAGGCAGGTAAGCCCAAAAAAGAGGGAACATCGACGGACACGACGGAGTCTCCAGGGGTCAGTTTGTCGATGGGCGGTTTGGCTCCGATTTTGGCTGTGGCTGCCATTCTCGTGTTGGGGTGGGTCCTCTGTCGCGAAGGTTGGCGGTTGTACCAGGGAACGCAGACCTACCTGGAAGCCTTGGTCAAGACGAACGTGGGGAGGACCAACGAGCCGGAGGTGGGCATTCCCGCGATGGAAGCCACCGTGGGTTGGATTCCTCTCAATGCTCGGAGACACTTGTTTCTGGCGGAACTCCATGATGGGGTTTATCGGGACGAAGAGCGGCGCACGAACAAGCCAATTGACTCGAAGAATCAGATCTGCCTGACGGCTTGCCTGGCAGGTGTTTCTTGTTGCGATCCTGGTTGCGTTGTCGTTCCGGCCATCCTGACGCGTTGGAAGCAGGTCAAACAAGCGGTCGAACAGAGGAAGAACCAAGCTCGCCAAAAGCATTTAATTCCCGCGCTGAAGCATTACGTGATCGCGCGAGACCTGTGCCCGCTTCTTGATGGTCCGCACGTAATGATTGCGGCCTACCGGCAGGAATTTACCCAGATTGAGCCCACCATTCAGTACCTCGAACGGGCCCAGAAACTCCGTCCCCAAGATCCAGAAATCTGGTACCTCAGTGGGATCGAGCAACTCAAGGCGAAGAACAGAAAGCAAGCCTTCGAGTGCTGGAAAAAGTCTCTGCAGCGTTCGGACGAATATTGTTCTCGGATCATTCGCAAGTGTCAAAAGATGGGTTGCAGCTCGAAAGAATTGATATCTGCCGTTATTCCTGCCTCTCCGAGGTTACTCACCAAGGCGGGCGAGTTGCTCCACCCGGAGGACACAGAGAAACAGAAGCCCTTTTGGGCTGCGGCGTTGGTTCAGTTCGATAGGTCTGCGAGCCGGAAGTCGCCCAAGGCTTGGTACCTCAAAGCGAAGGCTCATCAAATATTAGAACAACCCGAGAAGGCGCTGAAGGCCTACAAAGCGGGCCTCGCCCGAGACCCGAAGAATGCTGAGGGGCGTTATCGTTATGCCCGGCTGTTATTCGAACTCCACAAGTTGCCACAAGCACGCAGAGAAGTGTCGCACATTCTCCGCCGAAATCCCAACAACCCAGAGGCCCTGGCGTTGTACAAAGACATTAATCAGGCCATGAGGAAACGAAGAAATTGATTGGTTGCTGCATAGCAGAAACGGGACATAAACAAGTATCCGTTTTGTTGTAGGGTGTGATGAAGAGCTTGCGAAGAGGGCACACCCTACGACCCCACCAACAAACCCAACAGAAATACATTTCGTGTTCCAACTATGTAATCAACAAACGTCTATGTCTTATTGAGGACTGTGCGAATCAAGTAGCTGGCTCACTCGCAAATCGAAATGTATGAGGACCTGTTTTCTCTGGGTCCGTAGAACAGGCATCTTGCCTGTTCGTAGTTCTTCGAAACAGGCAAGACGTCTCTTCTACGTAAAAACGTAAGCCAACAAACGGACAACTATTTATTCGTCTTCTCCAGTGTACCTGCTGCTTGCCCAAAACAAGACAAGCGAACGGCACACGGAGTGTGCCTGCTACTTGATTCGCGCAGTCCTCAATAATGCTTGTTGCGATCTGGGCACATTCATTTACTGGGATACTCCTTGCAAATATGTAAACACCAGACTGGTTCTGTTTACATAACTCGTGAAGTGAGTTGCGACTGCCATCCTCTCGTCGTTTGATAGGATTCTATCTTTCTCAGTCGGTGGCATTTCGCTGTCTTGAAGCTGTGGATTTCTCCATTCGTGTTGAGTGATGGTCCGTGTTTTCCATCGCTAAGGGACCATTGCCGGACAATTTGCTCACAGCCTGCTTCTGAGAAAGAAACCTACCCATTTTCTGTGATGGTGAGCCTATTGGACAGAGATTGTCTCGCAAAGATCACACTCACATCCTCGCGCAGTGACGAATGCCTTGGCTCTCTTCTGGTCTATGTAACTTGGTGAGAAGAGGTTAGAAACCAAGGCATACATCTCTTACCACAAATCGGAGATCGTTGACAATTGGATGTATCTGTCTCGGTTCTACGACAAAGAGAGAGATTCTGTTTCAGAAAGGAATTCCAGGACTTCTCCTTGTCTGTGGGATGTTCTCAGAAAGAGTCTATTCCTCCTCCTTGTGGATGTGAGAGCCATCGGGTATGGCTTGCCATCTCGAATATGAGTTTATCGATTACCTTCCGCCCGGATGGTAGATATCTATGATGTATTAAGACTCCACGGGGCATGTTCTATGTTTGAGGAAATTCGAGGCGTGGCCATAATAAGTCAGAAATTTTGTGAAGTTCTTCAAACTTTCATAGTCATCCTATTTTACACCTCCTATCATAGCAGCGAAAGAAATTTGTGAGATCGCGAATAGTACTGTTAATGTTATGTTTGACGGATTTAACACTCACAATTATTTTCGCGGAACAAGATCAACCAAATACGGGCTGAGTTTGACCTGTAGAAGTCTCTTTCTAAGTCCGCTGATCACTCCCTTGAGTACACCCGATGCACCTCGGTGTTGGATGCAAAGAGAGGATGTTCACTACCGTAGTGGATGCCTCCGGCTCATTGAGGGCGTCGTTGTGCAATGAACGCCCGTTATATTCTTTTACTCCCGTCTTATTGAGGAAGGGTAACGTCCATGGTACGCAGAACGCTCTCCAAACCGTCTCTCCGTGTTGAAGCTCTCGAAGAGCGCGCAGTTCCGACCGGCAGCGTCTTTACGGTCGACCAAGGTTCGAACATCATTTCGAATCCTGACTACACGTCGATCAAAGCTGCGCTCGAAGACAACCTCCCCACAGGCTCCGTCCTTCGCGTGTACGACGGAACGTACACCGATGCCTTGGAAATCGAAACCAATGGCTTGAAGATTCTCAACAAAGGCGGAGCAGTCATCAAACCTTCGTCCTTGGCGGAAGACGACGCCGCCGTGGACATCCGCGCGACGGACGTTTTCTTCAAGGGTTTCGTGATCGATCTTGACGACGTAACGAGTCCGACTGGATCCAGCAGCTTTGACTCGGCAATTCGCGTCACCAGCAATGGTTCGGCGACCATTCGCAGCAACACGATTAAGAACGTCTTTGATGCTGACGGGACCTTCGACAGTGATAACAACCCGACAGGTTTCGCCATCGCGGTTGGTGACCGGACAAGTGCGACAATCGGTGAAGAGGATGGCGGCGGTGCGGCCAAGATTCTTTACAACACCATCGAAGATTTCGGCAAGTCTGGAATCCTCGTTCAAGCCGGTACTGTCAGCGATGGGACAACACAGAGTTCTCGCGCCATCGTGAAGCACAACACCATCACGGGTGTGAGCGGTGCAACCGTCGAGCAACTGGGCATCGACATCTTCGGGACCGATGGTGCTGTGACTGTTCGTGCCTCGCGTAACACGGTCACGAATGTCGTCGACAACGCGAACTTCTTCCCGACCGCCATTGCCGTTACGGATACCGACAGCGACGATTGGGTTCATGTCAGCCGCAACACTCTCACCGGGGACGGTTTCGGCGTTTACGTCTTCGGCGTAGGTACCAGCACTGCTGCCGCCAACGTAAAAATTTATCACAACAGCATCACGCAGAACGATTTCACTGGTCTCACCGTCGAAGATTCCTACGGCGTCAAGGTCGTCGGAAACGTTGTCAGCGACAATGGGCAAGACCAGCTTACGGCCTTCGGTACCGGGATCAAATTGATCGACGCTTGGGACACCGAGGTTGTTGGTAACGTTGCCAACGACAACGATGAGAGCGGGATTTACGTCCTCCGTGGAGGCGATAACTACATCGCATTCGACGTCACCAACTATAACGGCTACGACGGTGTGACTCTGGATAACACCACGGGCAACCTTGTGTTGGCAAACCTTGTCATCAACAACGGCAACAACGGCATCAGCTTGATCAACGGCGCGACAAGCAATACCGTGAAGTTGAACTTCATTCTCCAAAGTTCTGGTTTCACGATCGTTACGGATGCAAATTCGACGGGGAACACAATCGAGGATAACGTCGAAATCGGCGAGAGCAGCGTGACTGCGGGTCTGGAGGGAACCAGCTCTGAGGACACTGCTGCGGCTTCGGCCACCATCGCTGACGCCGACGACCTCGAAGACGACTACACCGACGCGTAAGTCGGAGACGAAGGACAACACCTGACTATGTCGTAAAACGAGAGAGCTGCTCGAGTTCAGCTTGGGCAGCCTTTTCTCCTCCACGAGGCTCAGGGAACAGAGAGGAACGACAATGGTTTGGGCTCTCGTGTTGAGCTTGTGTTTGGGGTCTTCTCCCGTTGTGAAGACCAAAGACTTTTCGAAAAAACGTCAAGTCGCCGCCCTCCAGGCGACTGTCCGGATTCAAAACCGCAGGACCGGGACGCAAGGGACCGGAGTCATTGTCGGTCAAAAAGGCCCGTTGGTTTACATCTTGACCGCCAGCCACGTGGTCCGAGGCACTTCGAAAGTTGAAATCGAAACGTTCACACCAAAGTCCTATCCGAAGCCTGCAAAAACGTATGGTCTGACGCAGGTCAAGGCAACAACCCCTCCGAACACTACCGACCTTGCAATTGTCGTTTTGATCGCGGAAGATAACTTCCCACACACAATGTCGATTTGTCCCAAGAAAGGCAACTCGAAGAGTTTTCGAGGACTTTCGGTGGGATGCTCGGGTGGCCGAGCACCGACTTGTTTGGTCGTCGACATCAAGGGGAAGAAACTGGTCCGTAAAAAGAGACAAGGTGGTGGCGGATATTTTTGGCAAGCCAAACAAGGCTCTGCAAAAGGCAGTTCGGGTGACCCGCTTGTAGATCAGAAAGTATTTCTTCATGTAATTTGTAGCGTTTCGTGAGACTGCGCGGGATACTATGCCCATGTCGATGAAATCCACAGATTCCTGCGAAATCAAGACTTGGCCTGGTTGTTGCAGAAGAAGTAGCGGCCCACCAAGTTGGCCACAGACGAGGAAAAGGTAGACACACCCAACCCTGGTGGCCGAAAACTTTTGGAGGATGGAAATCTCTTTGGGATCAATGTAACATCCGCTAACTTAACAATTCAGCACGCACTTGTCCGGTGGGCAGAACGCAGGACGCACCCCACTCCAGTTGACAAATTCGCAAGACCGATGTTGAACCGCCAATAAGCTCAGGAGCTGACCGCTGATAGGGCTTCGTTGTTGGATCTGTCCCCGACTCCCTTGAATTCCGCTCCTTCGAAAGACTTTCTGTCGGTGCTCTAAACTCCCAAGCATTTTGGGGAACACCACCTGTCTTCGGTTCGCGAACCTGGACGCAGACGGTCCTCAACCAATCGGTCTCCCGCATTCTCCTGATCCCCCAGCCCGTCACGATCTGCTCAACAACACGAGCCACAGTTTTGTGTTCTGGTTGTCCGGCAACCCTCCATGTCTGTTCCGACCTCGGAGCTCTTGGAACATCTGGCGTTTCCGGACGAGTCGTTGCCGTGTTGAGGAGCCAAGGCAATTTATTCCAGCGGGAGAAACTGAAGTGAATTGTGGGATTCGGAGATTCGTTTTCACCTTCGGAACTTCACACGAAGTTCAACGAAATGAGTGTCGGGATTCGAAACAATTTGGTGATGTGATTTATGGAAACGCCCTGATTTCTCATTCCCTTTGCTATCAGAAAGAATCGAGAAGAACCGGATCCATTCGGGGCTGCGTTCCGTAACTTTTCGCCTGAGCGACACCCTCAACTCACTATTCGCAACGTTAGTCAGCACGAATTTCGCCGAGTTGGAACTGAGCCCCAAAGATTGGATTCGACACGGAGATGCGAGTCTGGCAACAGTATTGAGACGATTCCTCCCCCACAACCGAGCCCTGTTCGTGGTTGATTCACCGCGATACGAGGAGGAGTTGAAACTGGCCAGATGAATTCTCCAAGGCGTGCCGAGAGCGCGTTCATATGGAAGTGACGAAATCGCCCAAAAGCCGAGCTATGCCGATGCTAAAGAACAAAGACTTGATTCATGACGAGTGGGTAGCTGTGAGCAATAAATTTGATGAATCGCTTCCGATCTGGGCGGGGGTCCTCTTCGCCCTTCGTTGTGCTCACCGAGTGTATCCGCTCATCGATCATTTCTGTCCCTCGCGTGGCACCAAGGCCAAACTCGCCATCCAACACGGCATCGAAACAGGTTATGATTACGGCCTGGACCTTCTTGACGACCGATCCACCTATCGAGCTTGCTACCAGGCTGCCCGGAAGGCCAAAGAAGAAATTACCCATTCGGTGAGTTCCGTCGACGTGCCGAACTCCGTGGCGGCGGCGTATGCGGCGGAAGCCGCCGAAGTTGCCCTGGCCGCCACGGTCTATGCTACGCTCGACTTGAATGCCTTTTACAAATCCGCAAAGGCGACACGATCACTGGCGGCTCTCGCGGCCCAAATTGCCTTCGGGGATGCCGCGTCGGCCTTGGTGACCAAGAGCGCGGCCATCGACTTTCGACTCTTGGAACAACAAGCCGACGGCCAAATCGATCGGAACAAGCGACCAAACTGGTTAGGATTTCTTGGCCCAATCTGGCCGGTCGGAAAACCCGTGGGGTGGATTGATGTCGAGCGGGGTGCTTGTTTGTCCTCGCCCAACGGTTTGGGCGAACAGAACTTGATCCGTGCGTTCGGGCCATTGGCCGTGCAAACGAAGGCCGACCCTCATTTGGTCGACTTGCTCGATGAAGTACTCGAGAGCTTGAGCGCGCTGAATGCCGCCTTTGGGGGCACCGGGATTCAATTTACGTCCCAGTCCACGAAAGTGAGTTTTTACGAAGACTCGAAATCGAACCGCCGAACGACGGAACGGCAAGGATGGTTTGTCGAAAGCGGAAACACGGAATATCGAGATCTTTCCCGCGCGACGCTCGACACGCTCGACATGATCGAAGACGTGGTCGCCGCGGGCTTGCGATTGCCACCGGATTGGTCTCCCGAAGGGCCGCTGAAGCTCACGCGGACAGAACCGAATGAGACGGAGAAGTTCCGCCAGCGACTCGACCAACTCAGGAAAGAGGGTTCTCCCAGTTCCTCGTGGCAAGTCCATCCCTCTCACCACCGCGGGAGCACGAACCGGCGCGAACGAGGTCAGGGAATCACCCTTTTGGAAGTTCCCAATCGTCCTGGGACGAAGTTGCGTGGATCGTTTTCCGGAGACCAGGAGGCCGCCATCCTTGGAGTGCTCCAGAAGACGAAAGAATTTCGGGAAGCTGGAGGGGAACTGGAGATTGTCGCCTCCTCCGTGGAAGCGATCCGGACTCAACTGGCAGACCTTCTTTGATCCCGAGCGTTTCTTGGTCGCGGAAAAGGCCGAAAAGATTGTTTCCGCTTCTCCTTCGGATTCCCCTTCGGTTGCCAACTCGAATCCTACTTGAGAACTCCTCGCTCGCGCTTCGGATGAGTCGAAAACTACTCAACCCTGACGAAACAGTCGGCTACTCTCATTTCAACCTCACTTCTTCCGTTCTTCCAACTGATATCAGCTTCTCTTCCACTCTGGCGTTCCCTTTCGGAACAATCTCAGTATTCGTAATACGACAACCATGCGTTGGCATCTTCGGCGAAGGGCCTGCCACTTGCGAATGTTGGCGTGGTCGGCGTTCCACGGCCATCCACCATTACGCTTCGCGTCCCCGAACTTTGAAAATTGAGACACTGCCGCTGCAGGAACGGCTTGTCTTAATGACTGGATCGACACCACGAGTGCTCCAAACTCGCCCTTCCGAATTCGACCTTTTTGGCGGTCGCGATCTTCATCCGTGCTGAGGTCGAATTCGAAAGGTTGTATTGTCGAGCAGAGCCGCGGAACGAGGGCAAAACATCCGACAGTCATGTCTTTCGCGTTCCGAACCTGCAAGGTGTCTGCCCTCACCCCATCTTGCCCTCCGGTCTGGACACCCTCCGCGCCCTTGTTTATAAGGAGGAAAGATCGTGCCTGCTTCACTCACCGAAGCGACCAAGACCCTGGAGTCCTATCTTGTCTACTTTCCACCCCACCAAATTCTTCGCCTTCGTGCTTCTATTCGCCTCCGCTCACTTCTGTCCGAGTGGTTTCGCACAGTCTGGCGGTTCGGGTTTTGCAAACAATCGAAAGGGCGGAGAGACGCCTACACAAATCGACCGAAAACGCGTCATGAAATATCTGAAGGCCATTTGCGACATTGGTCCCCGGATGAGCGGCACGCCCGGAATGGCCAAGCAACAAGAGTTGTTGAAGAAGCATTTCGAGCAACTCGGGGCAACTGTCGGCTTCCACAAATTCAAAGTCCGCCAACAGAGTCAAGCAAAAAAAGTTCAAATGGCCAACATGATCGTCACTTGGCATCCGAAACGCCGACGACGAATCATCATTTGTGCTCACTACGACACTCGACCGATCGCGGACCAAGAGAAAGATCCGCGAAACTGGCGAAAGCCGTTCGTCAGCGCCAACGACGGTGGTTCCGGGGTCGCTCTGATGATGGAACTCGGCCACCACATCCAAAAGATGAAATTAAATGTAGGTGTCGATTTCGTCTTCTTTGATGGCGAAGAATACATCTTTCGGCCCAAGACGGACAAATACTTTTTTGGCTCGCAAGCGTTCGCCAAAATGTGGAGCAACCTCAAACGATCCCAACGTCCAGACTATGCTGGGGCCGTCTTACTGGACATGGTCGGCGGCAAGAATGCCAAGTTTCCGGCCGAGGGATATTCCTACGCCCGTGCGAAAAAACTCACTATCGAGATTTGGAACATCGCGAAACAACAAGGCTGCACGGCCTTCCAACAAAGGGTCGGGCCACGAATCACAGAGTTATACCAGATGTTGACGTCGGAGGAAAGCACTACGTTC
>CAYYUU010000016.1:0-5123 GCA_964474955.1 uncultured Alcaligenaceae bacterium
GGTAGATTCCTGTCTTTGATTCTATATATCTTTATGGAGGTCCAAGTTCGGAACTCAACCTCAGCTTCACCAAGTTTGTCCTCATTCCAATCTTCGTTTGCATATATACATGATGGAGCCCATCGAGTCCGCCCAGTTAGAATCGCGATTACCGATTTTGATGACCGGCATCACAGGAGTGGCGGGATACAACGCCTTTTTGTACCTACGCCAGCGATATCCTGGCCGCGTGCTCGGCATCCGTCCGCACGTTACGTGGCGACTCAACGGCGAGGGAATCGTGGCCCAAGACGTTGATGATCCCGACGGAATCGGCGATTTGTTCCGACGGTATCGATTCCGTTCGGTCCTCAACTGCGTCGGAAGTTGCGCCCTGAAAGCCATCGAATGCGACAAACGGCTGGCCTATCAGGTGAACGTCGTCAGTGCCAAAATCATGGCCGAGAACGTCACGAAGTACAAGGCGAGGCTAGTCCACCTGTCCTCCGACATGGTGTTCTCCGGGACACGAGGCGGAAAACACGTCGAATCGGATCCTGTCGATCCGGTCTCGATGTACGGCAAGACGATGGTGATGGCCGAACGAGTGTTGCTCGCCAAAGTCCCTGGCGTGACGATCTTGCGAATCTCCCTTCCGATGGGGCCGAGTTTCAACACCCACGCCGGAGCCATCGACTGGATCGAATCCCGATTCCGAAAGAATCGGCCCGCCACATTATATTTCGACGAAGTCCGCTCGCCGACGTATTGCGACGACATGAACATTGTCTTCGAATACTTACTCGCGAACGATGTCCCTGGCCTGTTTCACTTCGGCGGACCGAAATATTCTTCGCTCTATCAGATCGCTCAGATAGTGAATCGCGTGGGCGGCTACGACTCGCGGTTGCTGAAAGGGTGCCCTCGCGTTATGGCTGGGCCGATTCCGCCACGAGCCGGAAATGTTACGATGCGAAGTGACAAGTTGATCGAGACGCTTGGGACGAATCCGTTTCGTCCGTGGCCGCTGGATCCGCAGATGTATCCGACGGATCGAGACTGGCATGCTCGACGAGAACTTGAGGAGGTTGGTTCGAAGGAAAGAATTGCAAAAGAGTTGTATACATACTGTCCAGAACAAGTCGTGTAACGAGCGATGTGGAGAGTAGTAGGCACACGGAGTGTGCCTACTACATCAATCGCCCTGCTCTACCTCTTGCTACTCAGCAGCCGCAAGCACATGCTCGGCAATCGTGGCACCGAACGCATATGCCGAGTCGAAGTTCTCCGCCGTGATGATGTTGCCATCGACGATCACATCATCCGTAGCAGTCGTGGGATCACCGACGGATCCGGAGGCGACCTGAGTCGCGCCGTTCGCCTCGATGTCTTGTCGTGTGAGGCGCATTTGGCCACCGTCAAAGCTCGGCAACGTGTGGGCCCAAACTGCTACTGTGTGGCCTTCGATTGGACTGACGCCGTCGACGCGAGCCCATGCGAGTACCGACACACCGTTACAAATCGCGGCCACGTGTTTGTCCTGTTCGACGAAATCGTTAATCAGGTTATTAACGAGCTCTCTGATCCCCGAATCACCGTTATAAGCCGGGTTATCATACGTGGTCTCGTTGGCGTATTGATAGCTTGCCGCACCATAGCCACCGACGAAGACGATGGTCGAGTAATCTTCGGCGTTCACGTCGGCGAGCGCCAGGTCCGGATCGACGTTGGGTTCGCGTCCCTCGACGACCGAGATGGCGTGCGGAGTCGCGGTTTCGGTCGTGGCCACAGCGACGACTACTTCGAGTCCGGCGGCTTCAAGCGACTCTCGCGTTTCGAAGTATTCCCGGTGATAGAAGTCTTGATTGGCGATCACCATCAACACTGGCTTGGGTTGCGATTCGGTGGGCGGCTCATCGTCTCGTTTGGCCTCGGCTGCTTTGACTTCTTCTCCGAAGACTCGGCCAAACGCAGCCGCCGAGTGGAAGTTCTCACCCGTGATGATTTTCCCATCGATGAAGACATCGTCCGCCGAAGTTCTCGGATCACCGATAGAACCCGAACTCAGCATCAACGCCCCATTCGATTCGATCTGGTCACGACTACTTTGGGCAGTTCCGTCAGCTCCGGGGGCAGCGCCGTTCCAACCGGTAACCGTCCGGCCATCCAAGAGGCTCTCGCCGTCGACTCTGGCGTACGCCAACACGGACACGCCGTAGCAAACCGCCCCGATGTGTTTCTCCTGGGCAAAGAATTCGTTGATCGCATCGTTGACAGCGTCCCGAAGTTCATCCGAACCGTTGTACGCGCTGTTGTGATAGGTGCCTTCGAATCCGTATTGATATTGGGCCATACCCCAACCGCCGGAGAAGACGATTCCCGAATAATCTTCGGCCTCGACATCGGTGAGTGCGAGATCCGGTCGGACAAAACCGCCGTCGGCTCCCTGTCCCGAGTTGGCGTGTGGACGAGCTACCTCGGTAGTCGTGGCCGCCACTACCACGTCTAATCCCTGAGCTTCCAGGGATGCTCGAGTGTCGGCGTAATCTTGATACCAGAAGTCCTGATTGGAAATCACCATCAACACCGGGTCTGCCGACAAGACGACTCGATCTTCTAGAGAGTCGAGCGATAGTCGAGTTCGGGAAGCAGGTCGTTCTCGGCTATTGGTGTGGGGGGTATTTTTTCGCGTGATCCATTTACGAAGTCGGGCAAACAAACGTGACATCTCAATTCTCCTGAGAACAATTTCACTGGTTCTAGAAATCAGCGGCCAGCTTTGTTTCTTGTCCGCAGGAATAAAATGGCGTCACATCGCGATACCTTTCAGTGACTCTTCAATTTTATTTCGGTCTTGGCATTTCGAGTGGCGTACGAGAGAAGTGTCGGAAAAATCATTCGCGTTTCGATGGCACCCAAAATTGGCGTCGGGATATTTCAAATCGGCTTCGACCCCCGACGCCTTCATTTTCTCCTGGAACTGGATGCCAGAGATATTGCAAAGACAAAACCTCTTCGCGTAGCGAGAAGCAACTATCCTATTTCAACCGCTTGCGAACGAACTTGGGAACATTTTGATGAATGCTGATTTCTTTCCGATCGTTCGTCAGTTTGGGACCGGGTGTGCTCCGCCCATTATTGATTTGCTGACGGAGTAACTCGACCATCTCACTCACCCGTTTGGGATATTTCGCAGCGATATCGTGATCTTCGTGGACATCTTTCGTCACGTGATAAAGTTGCACAAAAGGAACTTTGCTCAGGTCCGACCATCGCGGAGCCTTGCCGAATTGTTTGAGTGCTTTGCGCCAGGCGTCGGTTGACTTGGGCTTGCTGGCGAACGGACCGTTCGACCCACTACCCGGACACACGCAGAGTTTCCAGTCACCATCCCGCACGACGAAGGGGCCGACAGATTGCATGATGAGGTTTTCTCGCTGGCCTTTGGCCGTCGGGTCTCGCAGAAGTTTGGCAAAACTAATCGAATCAGGCGCTCTGCGAGGACCGATCTTGGCACCTGCGATTTCGGCAAAGGTCGCCATGAGATCGTTCAGGCCGACCAACGCGGGACAAGTTCTGCCGGGCGGGATGTGGCCCGGCCAATGGGCGATGAGTGGGACACGCAAGCCACCGCCATAGACGGAGAATTTGAAGCCGCGATATGGCCCACAAGCGAAATGGCCTAACCGTTGGAGTAACAACATTTGGCCGGCAGTGGCCCGGAGTATGTTGCCCGCGTAGGAAGCCGCGCCGTGATCGGAAGAAAAGAGGACGATCGTGTTTTGGTCGAAACCATGTTTCTTGAGCGCTTGCATAACTCGCCCGACGCCGTGATCGACCTCCATCACAAAGTCGCCGTAGACCCCCAGTTTGCTCTTGCCCTTGAACTTCTTGCTCGGACTCGTGGGTGTGTGCGGTGCAGTCAGTGCGAGATACAAGAAGAAGGGTCGATCCTTTTTCTGCTTGCCGATGAACGATTCGGCTTCCTGATACCAGGTTTCGAGAACTTTGTGATCTTCGA
The DNA here is from genome assembly GCA_964474955.1 of uncultured Alcaligenaceae bacterium. GTDB lineage: Bacteria > Planctomycetota > Planctomycetia > Gemmatales > Gemmataceae > CAYRFQ01. Next base: position 4,001 of record CAYYUU010000016.1, read on the forward strand.
AATCCTTCTCGGCGGGACCAACGCGGTTGAAGGCACTCCAACCTTTTTGGGCCGTCACCTCTCCCTGCCAAACGTTGTTGCGAGCAAACGCATATGGATACATGTCGAGCGAGCCGGGGAGAATGAAACTGTAATCGAAACCGAATTGCACGGGTCCGACCTTCAACGGCTTTGTGAAGTCTACGTTTTTCGGGTTCTGCACCTTGCCGTCTTTGGTGGTCATGACCGTGCCCAGATGCCACTTGCCAATGTAACCGGTTCGGTACCCCACGCCCCGTAACATGTCCGCCAGAGTAAATGTGTCTGTATCAAAGCGAGGTCCCAGAAATCCCCACGGACCACCCGGCTGCGGACGACCAAAACGCCATGCGTACCGGCCCGTCATGATGGCCATCCGAGAAGGTACACAGACGGATGCGTTTGCGTGAGCGTCGGTGAATCGCAATCCACCCTTCGCCAACGCATCAATGTGCGGCGTGTCGATCTTGCATAGTTTGCCGCCATAACATTTGGTGTCCCCCATGCCGAGGTCATCGGCGAGGATAAAAATGATATTTGGCGGTTTCGCTTTGGGGTGGGATGCGGAGAGCGTCTCGGTGCAACCTATACAATTAGGAGCAACGCGATTGCCTTGGGAAACCAGTGATTGTGCATAAAGGATTCTCGGATTTGTGGTCTGGTAGCGGTTCGCTCTGTGCCTGGGACATTCGGCGCATTGTACCCCAGGACGACACGGTTCGCTTGGATTCCCGGAGGTTGCGAAAACATAACCGTTCGCTGCCCATCTGGAGGTCGGCTTAATACGTGTCGTGTTTTTGGTCTTTCGTAGAATGTCGTGTTTCTCGCGTGTAGGTAGTTTTCTTCGCAGGCTTGGAACGGGAAATAGGTGATTGTCCGTTCGATCAAACTCCTTCGCCCCTCACTGGGGAGAAAGTTTTTGCGACAAACATCGATCTACCCAAACGCAAATCCATCCATTTCGCGTGTGGAATTATGCCGCACCTCAAACGAACACCTCGGTTTGTCTGTTTGGTCCTGGGAGTCCTCCTAAGCTCAAACTAACCAGGGGCGATGACCTTCGGCCGGCGGATGCATTTTTCGAGCGGGAAGTGTAAAAAATAGC
>CAYYUU010000016.1:5133-18404 GCA_964474955.1 uncultured Alcaligenaceae bacterium
AACTCCCTTTCCGTGGGCTTTGCGTTGTTGTTTCTTCCCCCTCCCCCACTTCTGGGAGCATTTCCGAAAGGTCGTTTTTCCTGGTGGTTTCGCTCAGTGGAGAGCCGGACGAACGAGCGGCGTCTGTTGGAAAATCAACTTTTTCAGGCCGATCCTAATACCACAAATGTTTATCCGACCGCTCCTTTTCTGGCATCGTAGCTTTTTGGAATGAGGGAGAGTTGAGAAGTTGTCCAGTTGAGGTGAGAGAACAAGCGGCGAAAGGCGTCGTCTGCCTGCGCCGAGAATGACGAAAGGAAAAAGAAATGCCGACGGATTCGCTTCCACTGCGGGAAAAGAGTCCGTCGGCATTCGTTTCAACCGAAAGAAGTTGTTTGAGAGTCACTTCTTCTTGTTCTTGGATGCCGCGACTTGAGCCGGGTCTGTCAGGGTCTTTTCGAGGCGACCATTTTGTCCGTTGTAGATTCGGACAAGACCTTCCTGTCCACCACACACGAGGACCTTTTGGTCGGCGCTGACGTCGACGGCATAGACGAAGTCACTGTTGCCGCTGAAGGTCCGGACCGTGCCGCCGTTGCTGGCTCGCATGATTCGCACCGTTCCGTCACCCGCACAGGTTACGAAGTAGTCGTTTTTGCCAAAGAACTTCAGGCGTGTGAGTTGCTTTCCGGCGGCGTTGATGCTCCGGCGTTGCTCGCCTTTTTTGTAGTCCCAAATCTTGACGGCGTTGTCGGCACCGGCACTCGCAAGATACTTTCCGTCGGCAGTCCAACCGACGTCGAGGACGTGGTTCGCGTGTCCTTCGAAAGACTTCACAAATTTCATGGAAGGCACTTCGAACACCTTCACGAATTTGTCGGCGCTTCCCGTGACGATGTGCTTGCTATCGGGACTGAAGCAGACGCCATAGACCGTGTCGCTGTGGCCGTTGTTGAGTTCGGCGATTTGCTTCCAGGTTCCAACTTCGAAGATCTTGACTTCGCCATCGGCGGTCGGAGCCCCACCCGCGGTGGCAAGCATCTTGCCGTCTCCGGAGAACGCCAAGGCAACAACGTTGTGGTCGAACCCTTCAAGTTTTTGCCGCAACGTGCCAGTCTTGACGTCCCAAATATTGGCTTCCTGGAAACTTCCGCTAACGAGGTATTTCCCATCGGGCGAAAAGGCCATCGACTCGACGAGAGAAATGTGGGCGGCGTTGACAGGTTTCTTGTCGAACGTTTTCAAGTTCGGCGTCACGAGGTCACGAATGTGGGAGCCGGTCTTGGCGTCGTAAATGTGGATCTGATTCCCTCGACTGGCGGCAACGGCGGACTTGTCGGGGCTCAGAGCAATCGCCCGGACCGGCCGCACGGTCTTCGGTGGAGGAGACGGTAAGATTTTGACCTTAGCAACTTGGCTGGCACCTTTGGGAGCCTTCGCCCCCTGGTCGATCCAAAGTTTGATCAAGGCGAGTTCTTCGGGGGTCACCGGGTCTTCACCACGCGGCGGCATGTATGGTCGTTTTGTTCGCGTCAACGTCGTGTAGAGGAAGCTTTTGTGAGATTTTCCAGGCAAGACCGGCGAACCTCGCTTGCCACCTTTGATCAGCTTTTCGTAGGACGAGATGTCGAAGTTGCTGTCCAAGACCTTACCACTATGGCAGGAAATACAGCGTTTGTAGAAGATCGGCTCGATGTCCTTTTCGTAGACAACAGGCGTCTTGCGTGCGAGCTTGACGATCTTGACCGGTTTGACCCGGAGTTTGCGTTGTGCCAAGGCGGGCAACGGCATCAAGCCGAGCAGCGTCGCGATGATCAGAAATCGCATCAAGAATTCTCCGTCTGGTGGGATTGAAGAACAGGGGTCGAAGGCGGGATATTTTTACAACTCTAAATTATGAAGGATGAAGGAAGAATACGGAAGAGGAAAGTGGGCGAAAAGGGATATCGACCGACTCCGAGGAGCTACTCGGAAACGACCAACGGCCCGGATTTGTTGACGTTGCCGATGCGAATTGTGCGTTTTCCTTTCAACACTTCGAAAATCTCGGGAAGAATGTGCTGCGCTCGCCAACCAGTCGTCAGGAGCGAATCGGACGCAAGAGGTTGGTTTCGCGAGACACATCGCAAAAGTAACTTGAGTTCTTGGTTCGTGGCGACCAAGTTGTTCGCAAGGCGGTTCTTGGCACAGTAATCGTTGAGAAAGGCCGTCAGGATGTGGCCGACGATGGCGAGTTGGGGCGGGTCTTGTTCCTTATCGGCAGGTTCTGGGCAAGCTTCTGGTGGGAGTTTTCTGGCCCGATCCACGGTTTCCAGAATGGCATCAAAGAGGCGTTTGGAGAGCCCACGTATGACCTGAAGGTCGCCAGTTCGCTTCGGATTTCGCTTGGCGATTTCGACAATCAGGTCGTCCCGGACGACCGTGCGTGGGGGGCGATTCGTCCGGGCAGCTTCGCCTTCGCGCCAATCATACAACTCGCGGACGATGGCCAACCTGCGGCGGTCGAGGCTGCCGAGGCCCCGAAGTTTCCGCCATTTCTCGAGGGAAACCAGGACGTTGTTTTCGTCGAGGGCGGCGACTCCTTTGAGCCGGTCGAACTCTTCGCGGGCCCAACTGAGCCGACCGAGTTGGTCCAATTCAGTCGAGAGTTTTTCCCACATCGGGAGCAAGTAGCGAACGTCGTCGGAGGCATAGCGAATTTGCTCTGGGGTCAGCGGTCGACTTCGCCATTCGGTCAGGGTTTCGGCCTTGGGGAGTTTAATGCCCAAGACTTGGTTGACCAAATTGGTGTGGCTTAGCGGATAGGAATAGCCCACAAGACCGGCAGCGATCTGTAAGTCGAAGAGGTTTCCCGGTGCGGCACCGGCCCACAAATTGCAGAGACGGATTTCTTCCCGGGCGGCGTGGACGACGACGAGGTTTGTCTGGTCGGTCACCAAACTCCAAAAAGAGTCGAGTGGCCCGATGGCTTGCGGGTCGAGGAGGAAGAGTCGCTCCTCGGTCGCCACCTGGACCAGACACAAGGTAGGGTGGTAGCTGTCTTCTCCGACGAACTCCGTGTCGAAACCAAAGCGACGAGCGGACGCCAAGTGCTCGCAGCATCGGTCCAGGTCTTGGGGAGTGGTGATCAGCTCTTCGGGACGGTGATTCCAGGGTTGCACAGGCAGTTCAACTTCGGGCCGGATTATGTCAATTCCATGTCAATTACTCACGACACGGGCATTTTACTTGGTTTCGGTTTCGAGAACCAGACCTACTCGCGGTCACGGTGACATATCCTCGTCAGCCGGGATATGAGTACAACGACTCCGGAGCGGAGGCCCGGTTCTTCCTCGTCTTTTCGCTGAATGATACAATACGACATCAGGGCGATCAGACCTTGGCCGTTATGAGAGACGCCGACCATGCTCGAAGAGTTCCTTGGGGAAAAAGTCGTCATCGACATGAGCAGCTTGTATGTGTGCATTGGCACGCTCAAACGAATCGATGATACTTTTCTCGAATTGAAAAATGCAGACCTGCACGACCTACGGGATAGTGAAACGACGCGGGAAAATTACGTCGCGTCGTCGGCGCTGACGGGCATCAAACGCAATCGCAAGCGGGTTCTGCTTCGGCGCTCCGAGATGGTGGCCATCACACGCCTCGACGATATTGTGGACGTGTGAATCGGTCGGATTTCGGCGAGTTGTTTTTCGCTCCGTGAAAAGTTCTTTCTCTGTCTTTGAGTGTCGTCTTTCGCTCCGCGAAAGGACGCCTGTGTGGTGTTATTTGCAATCCGAGGCCGGAAATGTGTACACAAAAAACACAAAAACACCTCCCCCTGATTTTTGCGCTTTTTGCGTGCGTTTTTTGACGCTTGTGGGAGGATTTTCGAGAGGTCGTTTTTCGATCGGGAGGCCCAAAACACGTACACAAAAAACACAAAAATCAGGGCGAGGTATTTTTGTGTTTTTTGTGTACGTGTTTTGGGAGTTCGGGTCGCATTTTCGAAAGGTCGTTTTGAAGTAAAAGGTAGAAAATGCGTACACACCCCCAACACCGAGGTTTTGTGGGTTTTGTGTACCGAATTTACGGTCCCGCTCGAATTTGGTACTTCGCCACCCCAACGGTTGGGAACTTCGGAGAGTAGTCCCTATTGGGTTGGGACGAACGACAGCGGTCGTGCCCGTTGGAAATCGGAAAGCCCCAAGCCAATGCAACCTACCCAAGCGAGATGCGTCCTCTGTATTCCGCGTTCACAGAGAAAAACCGCATCTCTTTGGCGTCCTATCGCGGAGCGAAAGGCGACACCACAAAGCCAAGCCGGACAAAGAACTTTTCGCAGAGCGAAAAGCAACTCTCCGTGAGGTGGACCAAAATAATCAAAAACATTGCCCGGACTACGCAGCAGCGGCAACTAGCTCTTTTCGCTTGGATGCTTTTCGTAAGACTGGTTTCTGGATCGGCGCCGTTCGGTGCTGTTCGAGGAAATGATTAATTCGAGTCAATCCCTGTCGTAATCTGCCTTCGTCGACGGCGTGGCTGATTCGTACGTAAGTTGCCCCACTTGGTCCAAAAAACTCGCCCGGCCACAACAACACGCCTTGCTCTTCCAGCACCTTCTTGGCGAATTCTCTGCCGGTCATCTTGAAACGATCGACCGGAACCCAGTGGAAGAATCCGCCGCTCGCGTGCTCGGGTTCCATGCCGATTCCGCGGAGTCGGTCATACGCGTATTGCCGCCGCGCATCAAAACCTTCGATGACCGAATCGAGCACCTTCGTTCCGCGTCGAAGAGCCTCCAACGCAATCAATTGACAGACTACCGGAACGAACGGGGCCTGGAATCCAGACGTCACGGCACAGGCACCGACCAACGTCTTCTCGCCGACCATCCAGCCAACACGAGTCGAAGTCATGGCGTGGCTTTTGCTCATACTCCCGATGGTCAACGTCCGACGGTCTGCGATGGGACAACGAACGAAGGCCTTGCGTTCGCCCTCGTAGAAAAATCGATCGAACGTCATGTCGTTGAGGACCAAGACGTCGCGATGGTTCGCCCACCAGGCGATTTGTTCGATGTCTTTGGGCTCGAAGACTCCGCCGTTGGGATTGTTGGGGTTGGCGACGATGATCATTTTTGAGCCACGAAGAGCCCCGGCGAGGTCCTGGACGTTGAACTTGAGTTTGCCTTCTTCCATCTGGGTCGGTATCCATCGGATTTTCGCGTGTCGTTGTTTCAACATCAACGGATACAGTTGCGAAGTTGGGTCGAACAAGGCAACTTTGTCTCCCGGATTAACGAAGGCGTCGAGCGCCAGGTTGAGAGCTGCGGTGGCACCCGATGTAATCAACACTTCGTCTTGATTGCTCAGCGACACGTCGTAATCGGTGGCCATGTTGTAGGCGATGGCTTCGCGCAGTTCGGCCAAACCAAAGACCGAAGGATAGCCCCGAAGTGACGATGGCAATCGACCGGGTTGGACCGATACGGCGTCAAATCGTGGGGCTCCCATGGCCAAGTCGATGGCGTCCGGCTGGTGTGTTTCGAGACAGTTGTAGGCCTGCTTCAATTCGGCGAAGGGCGAACTCAGGACCCGATCACTGAGGTAATGCACGTACTTTTCGGCACCGCGAGTGAGTCCCGTGAGCTTCGGAAAGAAACGAGCAAGACCAGTCCGGATCAACATCTTCTTGAGAAATAACGATGCCACTATTGGATCTCCTCGGGTCGAGAATTCTGTGAGTCGTTGGTCGGCAGGGAGGCAGCGGGAACAACCCCCAACGGCCAGAGGGCGAGGCGGACCATAGAAAAAGAGTGCAATCGGTGCAAGCCCGAGATCGAAACCGCTTCCCCGCGAAACCAGGAAGGAAACCACAATGACCGAATCTGTCGTTCTTTATGAAGCCAAAGCGCCCGCCGTCCAAATCACGTTGAATCGAGCCGACAAACGAAATGCGTTGAGTCGCCAGTTGATCGGTGAACTTCGCACGGCCTTTGAACGGGCCAGCAACGACGAACAGGCGAGGTGTGTGATTTTGACGGCGGCGGGGTCTGTGTTTTGTGCGGGGATGGACTTGGCCGAGTTGCAAGCGTCGTTGGATTTTCCACCCGAGGAAACGCCGGTTTGGGATGATGCTCTGAAACACGCGAGTCTTTACGATTTTATTTACACACTCCCCAAGCCGACGATTTGTGTCTTGAATGGAGCTGCCGTTGCAGGTGGGGCCGGGTTGGTGACCGTGTGCGATCTGGCGATTTCGGTCCCGGAAGCCAAGTTCGGTTATCCGGAAGTGCGACGGGGGCTTGTGGCCGCGATGGTCATGCCACACTTATTGCGACACGTTGGCGAACGGATGGCTCGCTATCTCCTATTGACCGGCGACCTCATCGGGGCCGAGGAAGCGCGTCAGAGTGGTCTCATCAACGAAGTCGTCCCCGCCGATCAACTCGAAGAGCGAGCCATGACGGTCGCTCGGGCGCTGGCCGAAGGTGGCCCGAATGCGATTCAGTCGTCGAAAGAACTGTTGCACCGGTTTTCCCAACAAGCCCTCTCGATCGAAGAATGTGCGAAGGCCAGTGCGGCTCCGCGGCTCACGCAAGAATGTCAGGAAGGGTTGCGGGCGTTCTTCGCGAAACAGCCTGTGCCGTGGGCTCCGAAATAATCACGATATGCGTCCCAAGGAGGTGTTCCATTTCACGTAGTTGGATCCAAGTGATCGTCCTGTGTGTACTTGTTGTGCTCGTTTTCGGGCTCGGCATGGTGGCAGTGGAGCAAGTCCGCGAATCCGCCCATCGGACCACGAACGCACAGAATTTGAAATTAGTGGGCTTGGCTCATCTGAACTATCACGAATCCGCGCAGCATCTTCAACCAGCCGTCACCAAGAACAAGAAGGGCGAAATCTTGAATAGTTGGCGGCTCGAAATCGCTCCGTTCTTCGAGTCGACCCCCTTGGACTTCCGGCTCGAAGAACCTTGGGACAGTAAACACCATACGCAGATACAAGATTACATGCCGTTATGTTTTCGGACGCCTTGGTTTTACGAATCGAAATCGAAAACCCTTCGACAAGTGTTCGTCGGTCCGGGTACGGCCTTCGAACGCGAAGGCATTACCCTGAATGATTTATCCGATGGGACGGGACAGACGATTCTCGTCACCGAGGGGCGAGAACCGGTGCTTTGGTTAGAGCCGAAAGATTTGAAGTATCATCCGGAACAAGAATTGCCACTGTTGGGCGCCGAACGAGAATATCGAGACATCTTTGGTATTCCGAACGTGAAACGGGCTCCGTTGGGTGCAGGATTCGCAGATGGGACGGTCCGATACTTTTCGCGAGATGTGGACGAGGGTTTCCTGCGGCTGATGATAACTCGAAACGACGGAGTGGACCTCAGGGAAGAATTAGAGAGGCGATGAGGCAAGAGAGCGTGCTCTCGCCGGTCTTCGCCACCTTAGAGAAAGTAGACAGCCCATAGCCTGATCGCGTAGTATACACGTTGGATAACATTTCGGCGGGATGTGGGCACAGCTGGGGGCTCTCATTCATTTCAGGATAACGGCGCCCCGGATGATGAAGTGAAAACGCGGAGACAGGCGATGCAACTTTGCAAAGTGCAACTCGAAACGAGCGAAGTTCGAGTGGGCGTGGTGGAGGATGACCACATCCGCTTTCTGGATTTAGTGGATTACGTCGGGTTGCAAAGCCTGACGGATGTGCTCCACTCGGACGATCCCGCTGCCGTTGCCCGCGATCTCATTGACGACGAAGCTCCGACACTATCGGTTCACGGCGTCACGTTCCTGGCTCCGTTGGATCGGCAAGAAGTTTGGGCGGCTGGCGTGACTTACAAACGCAGTCAAGAAGCCCGTGAACGAGAATCCGAAGGGGCCGCGGCCTTTTACGATAAGGTGTACGACGCGGACCGACCCGAGTTGTTCTTCAAGGCGACTCCGAATCGGACCGTGGGGCACGGCGGACGAGTCCGAATCCGAAAGGACAGCAAGTGGTCTGTTCCAGAGCCCGAGTTCGGTCTGGTGCTCGATCGCAAGCTCCAGCTGGTGGGCTATACCATCGGCAACGACATGAGTGCTCGGGACATCGAAGGCGAAAACCCGTTGTACTTGCCGCAAGCGAAAATGTATGCGAATTGTTGCGCCGTCGGGCCGGTCATCACGTTGCGAAACTCGATGCCCAAGTTGGAGACGGTCAAGATTCGCATGAGCATCGATCGATTCGGACAGACGGTGTTTCAAGGGGGGACCACACTGGCCGAAATGAATCGGTCGTTGGAAGACTTGATCAGCTGGCTCGGGCGTGACAATACATTTCCTCACGGCGTCATTTTGTTGACCGGGACCGGGATTGTTCCTCCGGATGATTTTACGCTCGAAGCCGATGATCGGGTGAGTATCGCAGTCGATGGCATCGGGCGGCTTTCGAATATTGTCGAACAGGCTGAGTAGACGGCACAAGAGTAGACGGTGGGCCATCGCGTCGCTTGGGCTCCGCTTGGCCCACCCTACCAAGCCGTCCCTCGCTCGCGCTTCGGGTTGGTGTAAAACAACCTGCGAAAGCGAAATTGATACACCAAGATTATTTGGACCACATATCTTTCGCCCGCAGTGTAACCTTGATCGTATGCTCCAGTCCTTTGCCCGCGCACGTCCCACGGGCCAACAATCAATTTCCTCTTTGCTCTTCACGGACAAGAAGGTTCCAAATGCACGAACACATACTTCAATCAGTGGGCCACACGCCGCTTGTTCGGTTGCGTCGCATGACGGAAGGACTCGCCGCGAGGGTCTATGTCAAGGCCGAGGCGATGAATCCCGGCGGAAGCATCAAGGATCGCGTGGCCGTGGCGATGGTGAATGAGGCCGAGCGGCGGAAGTGGCTGCAACCAGGCGGGACGATCATCGAGGCGACTGCCGGAAACACCGGCGTTGGGCTGGCGATGGTGGCGGCCGTGAAGGGATATCGTTGTATCTTCGTTCTGCCGGACAAGATGAGCACGGATAAAATTCGCCTCCTCAAAGCGTACGGAGCCGAAGTCATCGTCACGCCGACGAACGTGGCTCCCGACTCGCCCGAGAGTTATAACGGCGTTGCGGATCGACTGGCTCGCGAAATTCCTGGTGCGTGGCGTCCGAACCAGTTCACGAACATGGCCAACCCCGATGTACATTATCGGACCACGGGACACGAAATCTGGGAACAAACCGAGGGGCAAGTTACGGTCTTTGTCGCCGGCATCGGAACAGGCGGGACGATCTCGGGCGTCGGGCGATATCTCAAAGAACAGAATCCGGACGTGAAAATCATAGGGGCCGACCCGGAAGGGTCTGTCCTTTCGGGGGGAACTCCCAAGCCCTGGAAGGTCGAGGGGATTGGGGAAGACTTTGTCCCGAAGACGTTCAACAGCGGCGTCGTCGACGAATGGATTCGGGTGAGTGATGCCGAGTCGTTCCACACGGCCCGCGAGCTAGCAAAGCGAGAAGGCATGCTCGGGGGTGGTTCGACCGGGACGTGCGTCGCCGCTGCCCTTCGATACGCGCGACGGCTTTCGGAAAATGACTTGGTGGTGACGTTGGTTTGCGACACCGGACGAAATTACATGAGCAAGGTTTTCGACGAGGACTGGTTACGCGAAAACAATTTGCTGATGGACGACGCTCAACCGGTCAATTCGATCAAGGATTTGCTGCGAACTCGCGGCGACCGAAAGCTCGTCATTATCTCCCCCGACATGACGGCGGCGGAAGCTATTGCCCTGATGCAAGACGTCGGCATCTCACAACTACCTGTGCTGGAAAATGGGAAGCCTGTGGGGAGCATCCAGGAGATTACTCTCGCTCGCGTCTTGCACGATCACGAAGACCCGGGCGAGGTGAAGATTGGAGACATTATGGTGCGGCCACTTCCGACTCTCGAAACGTCGGTCCATCTGGACGAGGCGTATCGGTTGTTGCTTGCCGGGAACACGGGCGTGTTGGCGATGGAAAATGGTTCGGTCGTTGGGATCGTCACGCGGATTGATTTGATCGAATACTGGAACCAAGTCCAGAGTAACGGGACGGGAGCAGCCGTCAAACCGTAATTCTCGGGGGGTGCAAGATGACGGGAGGATTCGCCCGCGGACACATCGAGCGAGCCCGGCAAACGGTCAGCCGCAATGCGTTGGCCTGTTTGGTGCTCGCGTGCCTCATTGGTTACTTTGGCCGTAGAGATCCGGTTTATTGGGGCTTGGCGGGCCTTTGCGGCGTTTGCTGTGTGTGGTACGGAGGACGGGCCTTTCGTTATCTCGTCTGGCCACTCACCGAACCTCTGACGCGAGCCCTGGCGAGCTACGGTCCTCCCCTGCAAATAGCCGACGAAATCGAACGCGAACGCCGCCAAGCCCTATACGAAGCACCCACGACGCTCATTACTCCGACGTGGCTTATTCAGCGAGTGACTCGAAAGTCGTGGAAAGTGGCTCGTCTGGAGGACGTCGTCTGGGCTTACATCGATTTCAGCGACGATCCGAAAGTATCCCGAGGCACAGGCTCCCACCAACTCTTTTTGTTTACGATGCAAGGGATTGAGATCGCGGTGCAGGACCAACGCTATAAGATCGAACACGCGTGGGAAGGGCTTCGGAAACTACTTCCGGAGGCTCTTCTGGGATATGATCCTCGAGTGGAATATGCCTGGGATCAAGGGTTGGTCGAGTTCTTGGCTATTGTGGACAAACGACGAGCGGAACAGCGAGAGGAGGAACAAGTTCGCGCAGAGGACCAACTCTTTCAAGCGATCTCCGAATTGCCCGGCGAGCGTCGTAGGCAGAAAGGTGGTTCTTCGTCGCACGTGCAGTGAATTAGAAGTGGGGGATTTCAGGGCTCCGCAGTGCGGCCACTTCCGGGACAACTTCGTTCCAACGCACCACCTCCCAAACATTCTCGTGGTGTCGAAATTCGTGGATGGCGACGTTTTGGATTGGTCCGAGTTCGTGCCAGTTGGCGACAGTCCAGTGAGGGTTGAGCGTCAACAACAACACCTTGCAAACGATTCCGTGCGCCACGACGACCAAGGTTTTCTCGGAGTGTTCGTTGGTTAACCGCTCCCAGACCGGGACAATCCGGTCTCGTATTTGGTCGAACGACTCCGCTCCCTCCGGTGCGTAATCCGTATCGCCTTGCATCCACTTGTTCAGAGTGTCGGGCCAAAGACCTCCCTCTCGTTGATAGGGTTGGCCGCTCAAAGCTCCGACTTTTCGTTCGTGGAACATCGGTTCGAGTTGGAGCGTGAGGCCGCACTTCTCGGCAATCGGAGTGGCCGTTTGGACGGCTCGTTTCATGCCGGAGGAGATGAGGACGTGGGGCGAATAACTCGCGATGGTGGCCGCCACGGTTGCCGCTTGGCGATGGCCCAAGGGACTCAAGTCGACGTCGGACTCCAAACCATGGAAGACGTGCGGAGCCGATGATTCCGCATGACGTAAGAGAAAAATTCGAGTCGGCATGGGCAAGATCCTTCACGAAAGAGGAGACAAGTCGCCAGAAATAGCCTCACGCGAAGACGTAAAGGCGCCAAGAAAGAAAAAAGAAGAACTATAGATCGACGCGGGACAGGACAACATGAAAGTTCGCAGGGCCCTCTTTTGATTTTGAAATGTTGTCGTGATCGGCAGTACATCTGTTGGAAACCAGTCGCAAGGAAAGTCAACTGAAAGGACGTTTGGGATTTGGACAATGGAAAATTCCTGTCTTTGGGGTATGCAAAGTTCCGAGTTCGTCGGGAATAGGATTTTTGTGGGCTTTGTGCTGGTTAGGCAGGCTCTTTCTGCAAGAAAAACTTGACAGGTATGGCTGATCGTCTCCATGATGGTGAAATCAAATATTGGTAAGGCAAAACTCTTTGCCCGGAGTTTCGGTGCACCCAACAGTTCTCGTTTTCCGTTGACATTTCACCGTTGCTCGAACCCTTCGGGTAACATCTTTCCCCACACAGTTTGACAACGAACACGACGAGAAACGAACGCGTACGACAATTATAAGATTCTGCCGCTTGGAGGCGTCCTTGTCGAACACGCAAACTGCCTATTTCCGAAATCCAAGAGGTTTGCTAGACCAAAACCCGAGGAAATGTTGATTGCCTCGGGTTTCCTGGGGATTTGCGATATCCAACGCGGAAACAAGGAACTCACCCGCTCGTCCGTGAGTCCAAAACGATGTGGCTGGCGGAAACACCTCACCAACGACGATAAATCAAGGAAAACACCTATGGGTAATTTTTCGACAAGGTTTCTTACTTTGCTCCTGGGGTTGTTGCCGCTGAGCGTGTTTGGTCTCGCGATGACGAGCGTTGCATTCACTCCCGCGCCCGTCGTTGCTCAGGACCCGGCGAACAACGGCGGCGGGGAACCTGAAGAAGGCGGTGATGGTGGCGAAGCTGCGAAAGCCGACCAGAAGAAAGCCGACGCGGAATCGGACAACAACCCTCTGAACGTGTTGATTCAGTTGTTCCTGGCTCTGCCCGACTTCGTCGTTGGTTTGTTCTTCTTGATCATCCTGGTTCTGCTATCGGTTGCCTTGATTGCCTTGTTGGTGGTGTTGTTCCTGGAACTACATCTGAGTTCGTCGATGCCGCCAGGTTTCGTGGACGAGTTCACCGAAATCGTCAACCAGCGACAGTTCAAGCAAGCATTCGAACTGTGCAAGAGCGATAACTCTTTCCTGGCTCGCGTCCTAACTGCCGGAATGACTCGGCTCCAATACGGGATCGAGGACGCTCGTCACGCTTGCATCAACATGGTCGACAGCATTCGGGCCGGGAAAGAACAACTCGTCAACTACCTCGCGACGATCGGAACCCTCGGGCCGCTGATTGGGTTGATCACGACGGTTTACGGCATGATCCGGGCGTTCCAAAAGTTGGGCGAGAGCGAACGTGTGGACCCGAGCCAGCTGGCCGGCAAAATTTCGTTCGCGCTGGGCGGAACGTTCCTGGGCGTCGGGATCGCGATGGTGGCGATTTTCTTCAACTCGTTCTTCCGCAACCGTTTGACTCGAATCACGATGGACACGGCGAACTTGTCGGACGACTTGTTGACGCAAATGTACCACAACTCTCGCAAGGCGGGGCAAGCTGGTGGCGCGGCTCCGGCGGCGGCACCGAATCCGGCTCCGGTTCCCGCACGGCAAGCACCTCCAGGCCGTTCGGACTCTTCGATGCGACGGCCGTAATCGAGCGGAGATCGAAACAAATGGACAGGTTAGTAACCTGTCCTACGAAGAAATAAAGTATAACGACTCGGCAATTCT
>CAYYUU010000017.1:0-17647 GCA_964474955.1 uncultured Alcaligenaceae bacterium
CCGAAGCCGACAAACGTAGGATCGAGGCCGAAGGGGAACCCGCCGCAACGTTCGCCAAACTCGACGCCGAAGCCCGCGGGCAATACGAAATCCTGGCCAAGAAGGGTGAAGGTTTGCAGAAGATCGTCGAGGCGTGCGGTGGTGCCGAAGCGGCCTTCCGACTGTTGATGCTCGAGCACCTCGACAACCTGGCCGAAGCCTCCGCAAAAGCCATTTCGAACATCAAGTTCGACAAGGTCATCGTTTGGGAAAACGGCGGCAACGGCAACGGACAAACCACCACGTCGCAGTTTCTGCAAAGCATGGCACGCACGCTGCCCCCCATGATGCAAGTCATGAAAGACATTGGCGGCGTCGAGCTTCCCGAGTACATCGCGCGAATGAATCCCGAACCTGACGCCGGGAGCACCAACGGAGCCCATACCACGACCAACGGAGCTGCGAAACAACACGATACGTCTCCTCAAGCCGATCAGCCTAATGCCGATGGGGCGTAAGGAGAAATCCACCGACTCGGAGGAATACGTGTTGGGTTAGGAACGTTTGCTTTTCGCTCCGCGCAAAAAGTGCATTGTCCGTAGAACGGGCAAGTTGCCTGTTCTACGGACAATCAGCAAACTTCACGCTGGACTGAATTCCGCACTCGGCGTTCGTTCGGTTTGCTCTGGCCAAGCTATTTACGAACGCCAGGCAAGTACTGCTGCGGGACCGGAGGAGGAGCATTGGGCGAGCGTTGATTTCGGTAGCCGGGATTTGGTCCAATGCCCGTTCCGGGCTGTCGCGGAATGCTGCCACGTTGAATTGGTGGTGCCCCACCTTGCTTTTGCTGACTTCGAAGCAACGCGTTGGCGTGCAACATTCCGTTTACACGACGAACAAAGCCTGCGTCGATCGCATCCCGCTCCAACAACAGTTTCTTGCGAGCTTGGTGTTCGAGTTCTTGGAACAGCTTGGGAATTTCGGCAAAGAGCTTTTCCTGGAAGACCTCTTCCCGCAGTTGGAGTTGTTCGTCGGAAAACGTGTGTCGGTTATCTGGATCGAGTTTCTTGATGCACTTGAGCAAGACATAACTCTTGTCGGGCATCTCCAACAGTCCACTGATTTCCCCAACTCGGAGGCTGAAGGCAGCTTCCTCGATTAGTGTATTGGGATAGTGCTTGTAGATCGGCGGAATCTTTCCTTCCTTCGCCGCAATGTGTGGGAGGGGTTGTTTGCGAGCCTGGCTCTTCCACTCGTTCGGGTCTTCGACACACCGCGTTCGAATCTCCGTGAGGTCACGGAAGTTGGTCCCTTTGGGGAACGCAATCATCTCACACTGGACCTTCGGCCCGTACTTCTGCTCGAATCGAATCTTCAAGTCTTTGTGCTCCACCCGGATTCGATTCGTCTTCCGGCACAGTTTTTCCAGACCCAACTTTGGTCGGATCACGTCTTCCTTGTATTGGTAAATCGTCATCCCGACCTTTTTCAAAACGATGTTCTTGAATTCGCTCAACGACCGAACGCCCATGACGTTGAGGTGTTGGACCAATCGCGCCTCGACCTCGGGGTCGGTCACTACGATGCCATGCCGACGGCAATGCAGCTTGATGATTTCCTGGTTCACCAGGAGCTTCAATCGCGCGGGGCCGAATCGTGCGATCAAGTATTCGCCCAAATCCTGACGAGTGATCTTGACGTTGCCGTGGATGTACGCCACGGCCGAAGACGGAGCTTGGTATTGTTCGCGAGCAGCGGCCAAGGTCGTCGGCGTTTCGTCCGAACGACTACCTCGTCCGGACTGGGCCGTACATTGTTGGCCGAGGACGAACGCAATGGCCACCAATCCGATGACACCGACAATCCAACAAACTCTCGCCAGGTCGAGGCCCTTCGGCCAGAACCTCGCCAAGGCCTTGATTTTGCTCCACATAACAAGCCTCCTTACTGTGTCTCGTGGTGACTTTCTAACCGTCCCAATTTCGCGTGGATGCCGAGAATGCCGGAGTTCGTCTCATGGGGTAGCATGTTCTTTCACCCCGAAAACCACTAACTCCGAATCGGCAGGCAAGCCCCCGACAAACCCGGAATCCAGCGGCTTTGCCTTGCGCTCTCGAATGTTCTTCAACACGATTCCGATGGTTTGACCATCGGTCCCGAATTCGTTCGAGTGTGCTCCTCGTGTTCAAGGCCCACAGCTATATCGATTTCGGGATTGCGGAACAAGAGGAGTCGAAACGATTCGACCTGGACTTGCTCGGTAAACCAAATTCGCCATCAACCCACAAAACACGAAAAGCCACGGTCATCGTGACCGTGGCCCTTTCGATGTGTTTGCTCTGAATCAATCGTTCTCGTGCGGCGCAGGATTAATACCCCGGGCAAAAGCCTCCTCGCCCACGGAACGGAGCGCGATAATAGTTATCGTAGTACCCTCCACCCCGACCATAGAAACTCTCGGAACGATAGTAGCGGTTGCCGTAGCCACCAAATCCTCCGAAGCGAGAGTCGTATCGTTCAGTGCGTTGGTAAACGCCGGGAAAAGTCCGCTCGCGGATTTGAAATCGCTGGGTGTATCCCGGATCGTAGAACCGATTCTGGGGAAAAGGTTGATACTGGGGATAGGGTTGAATATAGTGTTGCGCGTTGGCCGTGCCTGTGACGAAGAACATCAAACTCAGGATGCTGCCACAGAAGAGAGTAGATGCTATGCGAGTATGCAAAGTTAGCGTCTCCCATGTTGGTGGTTAAAAAATTGTGCAGTTCGAACGTTCGGCCCGTGTCCGGACGTAAGGAAACGCGAGGACGCACAAAGCTTGCGCAAACCACCATGGAGAATCATCCCAAAGCAAAAGGATAGGAAAGTGCAGACAGAGAAGAGAGGCCCTGGCCCTTCCGTATGAGTTTTGGATCCATCTCGGCTCTGCCGTGCAACGCCTGGCGGTCGCCGCCAAATCCCAGGGCACTATCTTCGGCGGACTGCCGGCGATCCAAAAACTCGCCCACGACGTCGGACTAACGAAGGCCATCGACGAACAACTGGACGTCTTGAAGACCCATAATCCGTATCACGAATCCGACCACGCCATGACGTTTGCGTCGAACTCTTGGGCAGGTGGAAAGTCTTTGCAAGACAGCGATAACTCCGCCAAGACCAAACCCTCTTCGACGCGAAGGAGCCGAGGCAGAAAGACACACGAGCATGAGGGAACGAAAATCGGTACTTCCCAAAGGCCCCAGCAAGGGCTACCCGGGAGCGCCACGCGGGGCCGAAAGAGCAGCCGACGGCCCAAACATTCAACCGACAGTTTTTGTGGCAATTCACAAAGTTCGCGTGTCTCAGGATTAGTGTCTTTTTGCCGGTGGGGAAGCGCAGCGTGGCCCACCATTTCTTCTGTTTCGGTGGGCCTTCGCTGTGCTTCCCCACCCCACAAAGACATCCTCTCTTGCAATGTCCCATCACATCGCCGTCTTTGGCGGCATCTACAACAACTATCTCGCCCTCGACGCAGCCGTTCACGATGCAAAGTCTCGTAACGTCGACACGATGTATTGCCTCGGCGACCTCGGGGCATTTGGCCCACATCCGGACCGTGTCTTTCCACTCCTTGCGGAACACAACATCCTCTGCATCGAGGGTAACTACGACAACTCGATCGGTGCCGGACTCGAAGACTGTCAGTGCGGTTACACAGATCCACGTGATAACTATTTCGCCAAAATTAGTTATGACTATACATTCCAAAACACGAGCGAACAGAACCGTCTTTGGATGCGAGATCTACCTTCGCACCGGAAAATTGACCTTGGAACATATCGTGTGCTGATGTGTCATGGAAGCCCGCGCAAGATGAATGAGTTCTTGTGGGTATCGACCACGCCAACACACTTCTTGGAGAAACTCGCATCCGATAACGAAGCCGACGTCATTCTCGCGCCACACACCGGCATCAAGTGGCATCGTGAACTTGCAGACGACAAACACTTCGTCAACGTTGGTGTGTTGGGCCGTCCGGAGAATGATGGCAAGACCAACGTTTGGTATGCTATTCTCCACGCCAGCCCAAACTTCGAAGTCGAGTTTGTTCCTGTCCAGTACGACCACGAACGACTCGCAAGCGAGATGCGAGAAGAGAAACTCCCCGAGGAATTCGTCGAGACTGTGCTTACCGGATGGTGGACGACGTGTCTGGAAATCTTGCCTTCCAAGGAACGACGACGAGGAAAGTTTTAGAGCGAAAATTTCTTTTCGCTCCGCGAGAAGAAATTTTCCAAACGCCCAAATACCGTTAAGCCACTTGCCGATGTTCGACGTCGTTGGCTTTTCGGGCGTGAGCTTCAAACTCTTTCGTCACTTTGATGGCCAGCTGGATGGCCTCACCAGCCCATTCTTCGAGGCTGTCCGGATAGCCGACTGCAGCGCCTTTGTCCATCACGTGTTTGACCAATGCCCCAGCTGGACAAAGTTTTTGCTTGGCCAACTCGGCGTCGTAGTTGTAGAGCCGCTCTCGCAACTCCACTCCATTCTTGGGCATCGTCTTTCCTGCCGCCGTCTTCTTGGAAGGAGTTAGGTTATCCGCCTTCGGGTTTGGTGCCCCCTTCTCGGCCGCAGCCGGGACCTTGAGCGTCGCGGGGGGTTGTGCTTGGGCCTTATCTTTTGGTTTGGGGCGAGCCCAAGGCGGCAATTTCGGCTTTTCCTTCAGAACCTTCCGTCGCGAATCATAAGGCACCCACTGAGCGGGCAACCGATATAGATATCGCCCGACGCCAAACTTGACGGCCGCCCGTTTGAGGGCATCGGAGAATGCGGCCTTTCGTTTGTCTCCATCTTCGCCTTGCGAACCCGGACTCCCAACGTCGACTTTCGTGACCCACGAATCCCCCAACTTGAGTTGCAGGCGACAAACGACGTTCCCGTCTTCCAGAACTTTGTAGCTGTCCTGCCAGTTCTCGACGCCAAGGACGTGGTCGAGTCGGTCTTGGATCACGCGAGCATCAACGTACGTGATGGCCAACGCACTGTTGCCGTCTTTGCTCAACGTTTGGGACTTGTGGTGCAATTCCATTTCTTCGAACGGCTCGGCCAGAGCTTCCCGAATCCTTTGAATGTCTTGTGCCGTCGTCTTCGTTTCCTCTGCCGTAGTTGCGTCAGTTTTACCAGTGTTTTTGTCGGTTTTGCTGGTTTTTGGTGGTGTTTTTTTCACCATGTTCCAACTCCTGTTCCCGTGAATCGAACTCGTGCTGTGCCAGCCATTTGGAACAACAACTGAACAAGTTTAGTGTACGCTAGTTCATTACAATATTCAAGCCTGGGAACTCGCAGAAATGATCAGTTTCTGTGGGCGAAAAGGTTGGTTTTCGGGAGAGCATTTTGGAAGCCCTCCAAACCCGGCAAAATCGCAATAAACTGACATCGCCGTTCCTGTCGTTCGCTTTCACGCCATCGTGGAGAACACTAATGACTTCTTCGCCTCTCGTTTGGTTTGCTTGTCTCGCCTTGCTATTCGCAACTCACGCCGCTCACGCGCAACCGAAAACCAAGGCCTACAAGCCACCCAAGGACATCGTCTTCCGCAAGGCCAACGTGATCAGCGAAGGCACACGCATGACCGCCGAACTCTTCGTCGCCAAGGCCAAAGGTAACAAGCGTCTCCCGACGATCATCATGTGTCACGGCTGGGGCGGAGTCGCCGAAATGCTCCGCCCCGATGCCGTCGCATTCGCACGGGCGGGATATTTTGTGGTGACGTTTGACTATCGCGGGTGGGGACAAAGCGATGGGCGATTGGTCCTCGTCAAACCTGCGAAGAAAGGAAAGCCCGGCGAACCATTCCAAGCCACTGTGAAAGAAATCCGCGAGGTCGTCGATCCTCTCGACCAAACGACGGACCTACTGAACGTTATCCACTGGGTCCAAGCCGAAAAGCAGTGTGACCCAAGCAAGATTGGACTTTGGGGATCGAGCTATTCGGGTGGTCATGTTGTCTACGCCGCCCAACACGATCCGCGAGTCAAGGCGACCGTGAGTCAGGTTCCGGCGATGGATAGTCGATGGGTGATGTTTGGATTGGGAAAGTTCAAGACGCTCTCGGATGCCACGAAACGAACTCGTGGAAAACTTGATTATCCGAGGCCTGGGAAAACCTTCAGAAAGCTGCGCGGAGTGCCGATTCGGGAACGAATGATAAACTACGCGCCGGTCGAACATATGGACAAGGCACCGAAATGCGCCATGTTATTTGTTGTCGCGGAGAAAGAAGAGCTGTTCAACAATCGGGATCACGCGGTGCTTGCACATGAACGAGCCAAAGGCCCCAAGAAATTAGTAGCGATCCCGAACATTAAACATTATGGGATTTATAACGAGGCACGGAGTAAGGCGCAGAACCTCGCGATCGAGTGGTATAACAAACACCTGATGAAAAAGAAGTGATGGGAATGTGTTTCTTGATTTTGGAAAGTTGCTTTTCTCGCGTGCGGGCACTTTGCTTTGCGGGCTTCGCCTGCGGGCGAAAAGCAACTTTCCGAAATCCGACACATGTTGGCTCACTCAATTGGTGACAAGAACAGCTGCGAACGGGTTCAGGGAGGCTCGACAAAAAACGACGTAACGAGGCAACGAACAACAAGCTGCCGACGAACTCCCACGAAAAAACTCACCGAAGAAATGAGAACTTTCAAACTTTTTTCTGGCCGCGTCCTTTGGTTTGTGGTTACATTTACTCCGGTATTGAGAGCAGTTACTCTTCGCCAAAAGCAGTCGCTTCACTTTCTCCCAAGCATCTTCTGCTTCCATCCCCAAAGTCTCCGGGAATTTCAGCACTCGAAAGGACCACCTCATGCCGATTCTTTTTCGCTGCCAAGGCTGTGAAAAGCCCCTCACAATCGGAACACGGAAGGCCGGACACGCCATCCACTGTCCAACGTGTGACCAACAACAGCAAGTTCCCCACCATTCTGATCCGAACTTGCACAAGAAGCTCCTCGCGAAAAAGGGCCGATTGCCCGACTCGGAAGAAATCCAGGCCGCTCCTCCAAATCTAAATTCCGGAGCGAGCCAAGCGGTACTCGAACCGATCCCCGCGATCCTCGTGGAGGAGTCGCCAGACCGCCCCAAGGAACAAGGGATCCGTGATTGCTCGAACTCAGGGGAGCTTGCGACCATCGCCGAGGCTCTCGACAACTTCGACCTGGAAGGCGAGATCATGGATGATTTCCGGCTTAAAGAAGGCGATGGAAATCCGGAAGCGAACAACGACCAACCCAAGGAAGGAATTTTGGCAAGCAAGCCTCAGATTCCCGAACCCGTTGTTTGCGAATCGCCCGTCCAAGCTCAAACTGGTTTGAGTGGTGTCTCCCGCAAGCGTTTTCTCCCACCCATTTGGTCTGTCGCTGGAGCTTTGGCGCTCGGACTGTTGTTGTGCTTCCTGGTGCCGGACTCAAGGCCCAAACAAGAACACATTACTCAGGTTGTGCCGACGCCCGAATCGAAACCGGAAACAATTCAAGAGCCAACCTCGTTGCCTCCGGCCTCTGGCTGGGAAGCCCAGCGAAAGACAGAAATCAACGCCCTTGGGGCCGACCAATCGGCAAGCCGAATTTCACAAACGGCGGGCGCACAGAAAAACCCGACCCCAATTGACACGAATCTCGTTTCGAAGCCGATGAACGGATTCACGGAAGTGGCGTTGCGGGCAGATTTGAAGGAAATCCATGAGATATCGCTCAACATCCAGAACAAGAACGATGTGCTCAAGTTATTCAAGCTCGCGGACAAACGCGACCCCGGACACGAAGGACTGCTCGGCCCGATCTTGCCCGACGATAAGAAGGAAGTCCTTCGAGGGCTGCCCTTGCTTTTGATCGGGGCTTGTCGACGCGACAAGATTGAGGCTCAAGCACTCGAGACGGCATCGACACCGATTCGCCAAACCCTGGGGAGGGCGTTCGCCGAGGGGACTCGACTTTTCCAAAAGAACCCCGCCAAAGCCGACGAAGCCGCTGCGGTCCTGTTCCGCACAGCGGTTGGAAGCTTGAAAACTACGCTCAAACGACAAGTGAAACACCACGACTCGGTGGTCCCGGCCGTGACGCAGATGTTGCAAGCCGACGCCGTCGGAATTCGCAAGTGTATGGTCGACTGGCTGGGCGAGATCGACTCGAAAGAATCGACCCAGGCGATTGCCTCGCGAGCCTGTACGGATCTCGACGAAAAAGTTCGAAAGCAGGCGGTCGACATATTGAGAAAACGCAACCAGCGAGATTATCTCCCTGTCTTGCTCAAGTACGTCGAGTATCCCTGGGCACCGGTGGCCACGAATGCTTCCAATGCCCTCGTCGAGTTGAAGGTGATGTCCGCCGTGCCGGCCCTGATCAAGATGCTCGAGAAGCCGGAACCTCTCGAACCGCGACAAATCGTTCTCGATGGCCATCGACAATACGCCGTCCCGCAGGTCGTTAAGGTCAACCATCTGGCCAACTGCCTCTTGTGCCACCCGCCATCGTTCAAGAAGACGGACCTCGTCCGCGGTTTCGTCCCGACGCCGGATCGTCCGATTCCGCCAAGCTACTACCGCAACCAACGCAGTACGGACCAATTCGTCCGGGCCGACACGACCTACATCCGCCAGGACTTCTCGCTCATGCAGACCGTTGAAAACGCAGGTCCCTGGCCAGAGCGTCAACGATTTGATTACTTCGTTCGCATGAAACCTGTGAGCGAGGATATGGCACAATACCTCAAGACGAACCTGAAGCGAAATATGAGCCCACAACGGCGCGCCTTGTTGTCTGCCCTACAGTCGTTGACAGGACGAAATTTTGGCAATCACCCGGAAGACTGGCAGAATTGGCTGGCTGGTCAACTCAAGATTCAAGCTGTGGGGGAAGGCAATTAAATCGATAGGTATTCGTAGGACAGTTTTTCACCTGTCCATCGATTTCTTGGACAGGTGAAAAACCTGTCCTCCATTTCTCAAACCAAAATAGGCCGACGAGAACAAATCTCGTCGGCCTATTTTCTGATTCACGTCTTTTCAACTGGCCAAACTTTTTCGCGGTCTACCGATCCACGACTTCGATCAGAATACACGAAACGTTATCTCGCGAACCGCAGTCCAAGGCAAGCTGACCAAGTCCTTCGGCACATTGTTGCACGTCCGGTTGTTCGGAGATGAAGCTCAAGAGTTGCTGATCGGTGACGGGCCCTGTCAGTCCGTCACTGCAGAGCAAGACACGGTCACCGGCTTGGACAGGCAAGATCAAGACGTCGGGGCCTTCACCCACTTCTTTGCTCCCGAGGTACTTCCACAACACGTTGCGGAATCGGTGCTCTTTGGCTTCCGAAGCCGAGATCGTCTTGTTCTCGACGAGGGCTTGGGCCAGCGAGTGGTCAATCGTGAGTTGTTCGATCTGGCCATCGCGGATGAGGTAGGCGCGACTATCGCCCACCCACGTCACAAACATTTCGGTGCCTTTACGCCAGACCGACATGACGATGGTCGTGCCCATGTTCCGCAAGTCGCGGTCGAGCGCACCCATCTGCAAAATTTCTTCGTTGGCCTGCACGATGGCCTTGCGAATGACCGCCTTGCTCTGCTCGTGGCTGGTAGCTTGGCTGAGGTTCTTTCGCAACTCTCGCGGAACGACCTCGATGGATCGCTTGCTGGCAATCTCGCCAGCAGCCTGTCCGCCCATTCCATCGGCGACGATGCAAACAGTCATGTCGGCGAACTGTTTGGCCTCGATCGCATCTTCGTTGTTTTCGCGATAATTGCCCAGAAGGGAACATTTTCCGATGTTCAATGCCAGGGCCATGGGTTCACCTCATTTTTCCGTGTAAACCCACAAGAAAGCGCCAGTCGGAATTCTGTGGGTGAGTTTTGGTCAGTCGCGGATGTGGGTAGTTGGCCGTGCCAGACGAATGACCGATAGGATTATCTGCTTCGATGGCCGACATTATCAAACACAAAATGCCACCTTACTCAATAAAATATCGCAAATCCCAACGTATGCAAACTAGATTTCGTTGATCCGTGGTGCTTGGGGAGAAAACTCGCACCCTTGCAATCTGGGCTACCAGTGTAATTGGGATTGTGTTCGCATTATAGGAAAGTGGCAAGTCGGAGTTTTCCAACAGCCCGAAGCGCGAGCGAGGCACTCTGACACCAACCCGAAGCGCGAGCGAGGAAATCTGACACTAACAGCCGATTCCAAAATCCTGAGCCCACCTTCACAATCCCAACGTTGACCACAATCGCCACAAGGCGAATGTTTGGTTGTTGCAAGAGCGGTTCCGAATTTGTTGATGCGTTCTTGAAGCGATTTGTTCCTAAAAAAGGAGAATTCACCCGCCAGGAGCGATTGGCGGAAAGAGCTGGTATTGGGAGGAAGATTCGAAGAGAAAACATCGGGCTCGCGCAACACAAAAACACCCGACGAGACTTACTGTTTCGCCGGGTGCCAAGTGGAAGAAAATCAGCCGACAATCTATTTGCCCAGCTCGATGACGACAACCGTTTCCAGCCGACGAGCAGCTTCACCCACACGTTTGTCCAACCGCACAACTCATGCCGACGGGGAGATGATTCGGCAACGATCGACTTGTCGTTGTGCCTTGCGGAGGACAATCTCTCTGAGTTTGATGGCCAACTTGGCCTTTTTGAGTTCTTCCTGGGTGCGTCGGGCTTCGTTTTTTCGAACCAAGAGTTCCTCCTGCCAGAGGCCACCTTGTTGGAATGCCTTCATGGCACGTTCCAAGAGGGTCGCAGCTGTCTCGTGGCTGAATTTGGCGACCAGTACTTCTCGTTTGGAGATTTCCAGCGCCACCTTCGCCTCTTCCAAAGCATCTCGAGCGTCGGTATCGTCCAGTGTCAGCAACACAGTCCCTAGTTTCACGCACTGGCCGACTTTCACGGCCACCGTTTTCACGATGCCTTCTGTCGGACTCGCGACGTTGACGAAGCGTGGCTTTTGATTCGCCGGTTCGTCGGCCAGAAGTCTGGGCGTATTCAAGATCAGGAAGCAGCCGACCAAGACGACCGCCGCAATTCGTTTCCATAGCGCGATTTTCTCGACACCTCCCGTTTTTGAAACCAATGGAAGTAACGTTTCCCATCTTTCTTGGGACTGGCGTCCAGCCCTTTCACGGTTATAAAAAAGGTAGCTAAAGACGCTTTTTTAGGTGTTGAATTTCAAAGGACTTAGCAAATTTGGCTGATTTAGTTACGTCTATTATCCGGTCTTTAATATCCGTGATTTGATATCTGGTCTTTTGAACAGTACTGGTGAGCCGCCCCGTATTTTTTTCGGGGTTAAGATTCAGCTCTATTTCGAATCCTTTTTATAACCGTGAAAGGGCTGGACTGGCGTCCCAAGCTATCAGATCTCCGTCCTTTTAGGACTCCGGAAAAGTCTCTTGGGAGGACGGAGAAATAAGAGTCGTATTTGGGAAAGTTGCTTTTCGCTCCGCGAAAGAACGCCTTTGTGGTGTTGTTTCGAAGCAGAGGTGTGAAGTGGGTACGCAAAAAGCGCAAAAATCCCTCGTCCTGATTTTTGCGCTTTTTGTGTATGCTTTTTGACCTTGGCGGGAAGATTTTCTAAAGGTCGTTTTCCAGTGGGAGACCCAAAACACATACACAAAAAACACAAAAATCAGGACGAGGGACTTTTGTGTTTTTTGTGTATGTGTTTTGGGAGTTCGGGTCGCATTTTCGAAAGGTCGTTTTTCCAGTGGAAGGTGGAAAATGCGCACACAAAAAACACAAAAATCCGATGTTGGGGATTTTTGTGTTTTTTGTGTGCGCATTTTCCGATCCCCAGCTCGAATTTGGTATTTCGCCACAGCCCTCGGTTGGCAACTTCTGAGAGTGGCCCGGACTTGGGTTGGGCCGACAACAACAGCGAACCTGCCTGTTGCAAACCGGAAAGCACCAACCCAATGGAACCGAAGCAAACGAGATGCGCTATGGATTTTGCGTTCTCAAAGAAAGAACGCATGTCTTTGGCGTCCTTTCGCAGAGGGAGAGGCGACACTCTCCGAACGCGAAACTTATTGATCCGTCCGCTCCTACGGCTCCGTACACAAAGTCCCGAACTACCTTCCGTCTTTCAATCCGCGACTCCCCCTCCTCTCCGTGACATCCTTGTCCTTCGTGGCTATCATGAAGAGGTTGCGGATCTGGACTCGTTCCGGGATCGAAGACTTGCCTCTACTTGATTGAGCCTCCATGAGCCAAACGATCTCACCCACAGAACTACTTCCAAAACTTCGGGCGTTCCCAATCGTGGACGCGCGAAGCTCCGGAGAATTCGCCCAGGGACACATCCCCGGAGCGATCAACGTTCCGTTGTTCGACAACGAAGAACGCAAGCAGGTGGGCATCGAATACAAACAAAAGGGCCGCGAAGAAGCAGTCCGTTTGGGTCTGACGTTCGTGGGGCCGAGGATGGCCGAGTACGTGGATCGCGCCAGAGAAATCGCACCCGAAGGAAAACTCCTGCTCTACTGCGCCCGAGGCGGAATGCGGAGTCGTTCGTTGGCCTGGCTTTGGTCGCTCGCCGGATTGCGAGTCCAGACTTTGCAAAACGGATACAAAGGATTTCGGCAGTGGGTCCTGGAGATGGTCGCCTTGCCTCGTCGGTATCGAATTCTTGCTGGCAAGACGGGCTCTGGAAAAACGTGGATTCTCCACGAACTCGCACGACGCGGGGAACAAGTCATCGATCTGGAAGGGCTCGCCCACCATCGTGGATCGGTCTTCGGATCGCTCGGACTCCCGGAGCAACCGACCCAACAACAGTTCGAAAACAACCTTGCCCTGGCTCTCGCAACGTTGGATTCCCGCCGTCCGATTTGGCTCGAAAGTGAAAGCCGTCGCATCGGCACTTTGCAACTGCCGCAAGCGTTCTACGAACGAATGATCGTTTCGAGCGGCGTCTACTTAGACGTCCCTCTCGAACAACGAGTCAGCAACATCCTGGTCGAGTACGGAAATTTTTCGGCGGAAATGCTCGCCGAACGACTCGGCTATATCGCCAAGCGACTCGGAGGCCAACGCACGACCGAATGTCGCCATTTCATCGAGAGCGGCGACCTCGCCGAAGCCTCCCGAATCTTGATGGAGTATTACGACCGAACATACCAAAGGTCTTTCGAAGCCCAATTCGACGGGCTTTCGGAATGGCAATTCCTCAACGTCGAACCCGGAACGACGATTCTCCAAATCGCCGAACGACTGCGGGAGATGTGCCGCCAAGATGCGAGCGAAACCGCCGTCACTTCTTGAAAGTTTCCACCCTGGGCTTGACCGCCTCGTCGTGAGATCAAAAAATGGTGTATTGATTCTGGCGGAATGGGTCAGGTAACAGGAAAACTTTTCATGGATCAGGTTCGACCGCGGCTTCGCCCCCATCTCGTCCCGGTACAGGATGCGAAGAACCCACACGTTATTGGCCTCTGGGACAAACTTCGGTTGAACACCTCGCCGGTGTGGCTCTCGCAAGAGCAAGCTGGTTGGCTCGAATTTTTCGACGGCCAACGCTCTGCCGAAAGCCTTTGGGAAGAAATTTGGAGCCGACGGAATGGCCGCGTTCCGAAACGGTCCGACTTCGACGATCTCCTGACCCAGCTCGAGCAAGCCCTTTATCTCGATACCCCGCGCTTCCGCGAACAAGTCGATGGCCCGGTGCGATTGCCACAGTGCATCGGATGCTACGCCGGCGAACCAGCCCTCTTGCGCCGACAACTCCGTCGATTCTTCGAAGGCCCGAAGGGTCCCGGTTGGCCCAAAGATCGGAAACCCGATGCAGAATTACGCGGCGCGTTGATCCCGCACATCGACTTTCCTCGCGGTGGGTACACGTATGCCCACGGATTCAAGGAGGTCGTCGAGCAGACGGACGCTTCATTGTTCGTCATCATCGGGACGTCGCACTACAGCACCCATCGATTTACGCTGACGCGAAAGGATTTCGAGACTCCTTTGGGCCGTGTCCCGACCGACCAGGCATACATCGACAAACTCGTCGCACACTACGGACCGGGGTTGTTTGACGACGAATGGTTGGCCCACATCCCGGAGCATTCGATTGAATTGGAGGTCGTTTTCTTACAATATCTCTATGAGAGTCGCCGCCCGATTCGAATCGTCCCGCTCGTCGTCGGGCCGTTTTGGGATCATGTCGTGACTCGACGTCCTCCGGGAAAGACGAGCGACGTTGCCCGAATGGCACAGGCGTTGCACGTTGTGGAAAGAGAAATGGCCGAACCGATTTGTTACATCATTAGCGGCGACCTGGCCCACATCGGTCCGAAGTTCGGGGACGCAACACGGGTCAACCGTTCCGAGCAAAACCAAAGCCGTCAGCGAGACAGAGAAATTCTTGGGCAGCTCGAGAAGGCCGACGCAAAGGGCTTCTTCGAGGTCATCGCGGCGGAGCAAGACGCCCGGCGAATTTGCGGGCTGCCGCCAACATTCACGGCGCTCGAAGCTCTGCAACTCGGACGTGGAAAAGTCCTGCACTACGACCAGTACCAACACCCGCGAGGTCACGAGAGCGTGAGCTTTGCTAGCGTGGCATTTTACCAATGAAAATTGAACTACCCACTTGTGACCAAACCGAACGGAACGGAACTCCGCAACCAACCGAGTTGGTGCGGTTGTCGTTGCCGGAAACCCTGGACCGTTTCTCGCGCGAGGCTCAATCCGGCGTCTTCGACAATGGTCGCTATCGTTGTCCCTACTGGATCTGGGGAGAGGGACCGCCCCTGTTTTGGATTCATGGACTCGCCGACGACACGCCATCGTTCGTGTTGCCTCTGTCGCAGCTCTCAAAACATTTTCGCTGCATCGCCTACGACCTTCCGAACGAACGCGACGATGGCGCGCGCCTTGGGGGGTATCGCCTCGACGACTTTGTTGAGGACGCAGTTTCGCTATTGGATCATTTGAAAACCGAGAGGACCTACGTCCTCGGTTCGTCCTTCGGTTCGATGATTGCGTTGCGTCTGCTCCACGAGTATCCCGAACGACTTCCCCGAGCCGTCCTCCAGGGAGGATTTGCCAAGCGGAATCTCGACCCGGTCGAGCGAATCATGGCGCAGTTCGGGCGATATCTCCCCGGACGCATGAAGCACCTGCCGTACCACCATTACATGGCCGAATATCTTCACCGTCCGTCGTTTGCCGAAGCGATGACCGACATTTGGGACTACTACGCCGAACGAACCGGCGAATATCCCATGGCGGCCGTCGCGCGTCGGGCCTTGATCATGGACGAAACGGATCTTCGCCCCATTCTGCCCGAAATCAAACAGCCCCTCTTGCTCATCTGTGGAGAAGAAGATCCGCTCGTGGGAAAGGATTGCGAAGAAGTCCTCATGCGCGGCTTACCGAACTGGCGACGGGCAGGCATCGAAGAGTGTGGCCACTTGCCGTATTTCACGCATCCGGAACTCTTCTCCGAACTCGTCCTTCGATTCTTGACGCCACTTCCGTGTGAGAGCGTTGAGAGTTGAGAGCCAAAAAACAGCCACGGATGCGTTCATCCGTGGCTATTTTTTTCCTTCGCGCCTTCGCGTAAGATCTTTTTCTACCTTCTATACCTTCTGCCTTTCGACGTCTCTCTAATGATTGACCCGGAATTCGGTCGAATTCAGCATGGCCCAAGCGAGATTCGAGAACCGAACGGCCTGATCGTCTTTTGACTCCGCAGCCTTGAGATAGCGGAGGTAGCGTTTTTGCTCGTTGGCCAGCGGTTCGCGGGAGAGGATCATCCGGTAGAACGTCCGAAGTTTACGCTCCAGCGGAACCTCCGACTTGACGATCTCCCGGATGGCCTTGTTCGTCTTGCCATCGACGCGCTCGGCCAGCCATTTTCCATTCATCAGGAACAGAGCTTGGAGAATCGAAGTCTGGTTCTTCGCGAAGTCACGTTGTTCGGGGAACTTCAATTGCAACAACATCCGGGGATTCTGGATGGGTTGATAGGGATTGTAAGGCCCCGATCGTGACTGGATATTTGAGTTTTGTTCGAGCGGGCTCGTCGCCGTAATGACGCTGTCGTACATCTGCTCCGCCGTCAGGACTCGCAGCGGCATCCTGGCAAACAATGCGAGAGGCAGAACGTCACCCTTCTTGCTCTTGGTGCTGCGTTGGTACGCTTTGGTGTGGACGATGGCTCGGATGATGAACTTGACGTCGTAATCATTTTCCACAAAGGCCTTCGCGAGCGTGTCCAACAACTCGGGGTGCTGGATGGCGTCCTGATCGTCTTGCAGGATTGGCTCGAACAAGCTCACGCCGAAAAATCTCATCCAGATGTGGTCGACGGTCGCCTTCGCGAAAAACGGATTCTCCTTGCTCACGACCCATTCGGCCAACACTTGCCGTCCGGACGAGTTGGCCTTGAAGTCTGGCTCCTTCTCGTTCAAAAATTTCGCCACAACCACTTTCTTCGTCTTGGGAATGCGGATCGCGGGAGTCCGACCGTTGCTCGTGTTCTTGACCATCTGAGCGGCATTGAAGAAAGCCGCCATTTCCCAGAATTGTTCTTGCGTCCATTTGGCAAACGGGTGCGAATGGCACTGGGCACAGTCGAGTTTCACGCCCAGAAACACCCGGGAAGTCGCCGTCGCCATCGCTTCCGGCGTGTTTCCGTGGAGGGCATAGAAGCTGCCGAGCCCACTCCCATTGTAGGGCGTCCGGTTGGTGATGATGTCTCGCGCGAGTGTCTTGTACGACGTGTTCTTCTCAAAGTACGAACGCAGCGATTGCTCGAACGCCGATCGTCCCCCGATCGTCGACGGTTCGACTTTATTGGGCAAGAGGATCGAACGCCAAACAGTGGCGAGGTGATTGGAACTCTGTTGCGACTCGAGCATCTTCTCGATCCAGATCGATCGTTTGTTTTCTCGGAAGTCGTCGAGGAAATCCGTGATTTCCAGCAGCGTCGGAATGCGTCCTTGCAGGTCGAGCGAAAGACGGCGGAAGTACGTCACCTCCGGAGCCATTGGGGCCGGCTTGACGTTGTACTTCTCCATGCTGGCATCGATCAGTTGATCCAATCGCTGGGCCAACTTCTTGGCCTTGATGGTCGTTGGAGAATCTTTGACCTCCAAGTCGTCCTGGGCAAACGCCACTCCAACACAACCGAGAAACACACACATGCCAAAAAGCACTGGGCGGGTTCGAGAAAGGCACGCCCAAAGACAAGTCGCCATTTTGGTCTCCTTGAAAGGCCTATGAGAAATGGACTGGGCAACTTACAGACGACTCAGCTTCCTGCCGTCAATGGAAGAGGACGAGACGCACTATTTGGAATCCAAAAGTCGCTGTGTAATCTCGCCATACGCATCGATACGCCGGTCCCGCAAGAACGGCCAATTCCGGCGGATGTCTTCTTGTTGGTTCGGGCTACATTCGCCCACCAGAATTTCTTCATTGTAATGGGAGGCCCGACGGATCAACGCTCCGAACGGATCACTCAGGAACGATGCTCCCCAAAATTCCAACCCGTTCTCGGGCTCCCCTTCGTGTCCGACTCGATTCACGGCAGCCACGTAAACGCCGTTGGCGATGGCATGCGACCGTTGAATCATCTCCCACGCTTGATGTTGCCGCTCGCCAAACGCCGCCTTTTCCGACGGATGCCAACCAATGGCCGTCGG
>CAYYUU010000017.1:17657-18237 GCA_964474955.1 uncultured Alcaligenaceae bacterium
CGTCGGGTAAAAGAGAATGTCGGCTCCTTGCATGGCCGTGAGGCGTGCACCTTCGGGAAACCACTGGTCCCAGCAAACCAACACTCCCATCTCGCCGTATTTCGTCGAGAACGTCTTGAACCCCGTGTCGCCCGGGGTGAAATAGAACTTCTCGTAGTAGAGCGGGTCGTCAGGAATGTGCATTTTTCGGTAGATGCCCAACAGTGATCCGTCGGCATCAATGACCCGCGCCGTGGTGGGATAAACCCCCGCCGCCCGTAGTTAGGATAGTGGTGCAATCACGACCGTTTGCGTTTCCGCCGCGACTCGGCTGATGGCTTCGGTGCTAGGTCCGGGGATGGGCTCGGCGGAGTCAAAGACGGTCGGATCTTCTTTCTGGCAAAAATACTGAGCCCGGAACAACTCGGGCAGGCAAATGACTTGCGCACCTTCCTTCGCCGCCTCGCGGATTTTCGTGAGGGCCTTCTCGAGGTTGGCTTCTGGGTCCGTCGAACAGTTCATCTGGACGAGCCCGACAGTAAAGTTTGGTCGCTTAGTGGCGAAACGAGACATGCCGTGTGGTTGCTCCTGTTGTTTATTA
>CAYYUU010000018.1:0-18145 GCA_964474955.1 uncultured Alcaligenaceae bacterium
TGCCAAGGAGCCTGGGGCATGAAGATTCTTACTTTGACAAACATTTATACGCCCACTGTGGGCGGCATAACCAGAAGCATACAAACTTTCTCGGACCAATTCCGGAGTCGAGGAAACCACGTTCTGATTGTGGCTCCGGATGCTAACGATACGCCCGAAGAAGAGGACGTCGTCCGGTATCCGGCCGTGGCCAACGCTTACGAGGACAAGTACTCCTTGCCGATCCCACTGCCGGGCTACTTGCTTTCGACTCTCGAAGAGTATGACCCGGACATCCTGCATTCGCATCATCCCTTCTTGATTGGTTTGACGGCCCGTCGTAGTGCTGCCCTTTGGGACGTGCCGTTGGTGTATACGCACCACACACGCTACGACGCGTATCTCGAGAGTCGGTTTTCTTTGCCCTCGGGTTTTGTGGACGTCCTCGCCAAGCTCTGGACGAACTACTGTAATCTGTGCGATGCGGTCATTGCACCGAGCCAGAGCATTGCCAACATGCTGCAAGAGCGTGGCGTGGATACTCGAATCGAAATCATTCCCACGGGCGTCGACCTTGAAGTCTTCGCCAGCGGTGACGGGACGAATCTCCGCCGGAAATTGAACATCCCACCGGCGGCATTTGTGGTTGGTCATGTTGGCCGACTGGCAAAAGAAAAAAATTGTGAATTCGTGGCCGAGGGTGTTTCGGAATTTTTGCGGCAGTATTCGGAGGCCCATTTCGTGCTCGTCGGGGATGGAGTCTGCTTCGATAACATGATGCACCGGTTCCGAGACGACGGCGTGGACTCGAGGGTTCACCCACTCGGCCAAGTGGAAAAGAAAGAGGTTGCCGATGCCGTAGCGGGCATGGACGTGTTTGCCTTCGCCTCCCACACAGAAACTCAAGGTATGGTGTTGACCGAGGCCATGGCCGCCGGCGTTCCGGTCGTCGCGTTGTCGGCTTCGGGGGTCGACGACGTTCTTCAAGATTCTCGCAACGGCAGGCTGTTGGCCGACGACGCGGACGCCACCGCATTTGCGGACGGCCTGCGATGGGTGGCAGACCTACAGGCCGAACATAAACAACTGTTGACAAACAACTGCCGCAAAACAGCCGAGCAGTTCTCGACGCAAAATTGCGCACAGCGGTGCCTACACCTTTACGACCAAGTCATTGCCGAGCACCGCGCCCAACATCCGCACCGCGAGGGCATCATCCCGGCCACCCAACGCGTCCTGGCCAACGAATGGAATGCCCTCATGACCGCACTGAAGACGATGGGAAAAGCTATTTTGAGTTAGCTGTGTTCCGAATCGGGGAACGAGAGAACAGGAGATTGGAACGTCATGAATGCGCAATCCGAATTACAACGGAGCCTGGCAAAATTTGAAAAATTCTTGGAAACGCCCGTCATTCCCGGCGAACGGAATCTTTGGTTGAAGACCGTGAAGGAAGCCGCCCAGGGAATCGACCAACAGCTTCGAGACCAAATTCACGTCGTCCATCCTCGGAAATTTCAAAATATCGGGCAGTTTGATCCGGGACTCCTGCATCGCGTCGACCGACTCAAGAAATCCGACGACGAGAACTTCAAACTGTGGGAGACCTTTCGACAAAAGCTGGCCCCAAATAAGGACGATGCCCAGGCCCACGCCGGAGACGAAAGCCCAGTGCTCGATGACGTCTCGGAATCGGCCGACGAGGGATTTCATGTCATTGTCGAAATCCGCAAGCAAGAAGAAGCGATCCTGACGTGGATGGGAGAAGCGGCCAACCGGGATCGAGGAACTCTCGATTAGGTGGAATGGTACGTCTCTTCGCGGTCCTGCTTCCTTTCCACCCCTTCTTCGTCCTTGGCATGTCTTGTTAGTCCAACCACCAAAACCAACGGAGGCACAAATCATGAACGCCGAACAACAGCAAGAATTTCGCGGCAGATTGTTGCGTCTGGAAAAAGACATCTACGACAAACACCCAAATCTCCAGAGCGAAATTACGAAAGGATCGGAGACCCAGGCGGGAGGTTCCAGAAAACGAAACCAGCCAGACGCTCCCAACAAGAACAAGCCGGCAACCAAAAAGAAAGCACGAGTCTCCGAATTTCCTGAGAACTTGATGCAAACCGAACAGCGCATCCTGGCAGAAATCGATCGCGCTCTCGAAAGACTCGAGAAGGGAAGCTACGGCCAATGTGAACAATGTGGTCGGGAGATCGCCCATGCTCGTTTAGAGTCACTGCCGCACACCAGACATTGCAACGAGTGTGCCCGTCAGTTGTCCCAAACGACTTGACGGACTCACGTTGGCAAGGGGTCGAGACGACGAAAATGATAGTTGCCGTGTTTTTGGGTTTTGGAGCACAGTTCCCCGAGTTGTGGCGCAAGAAGCCCCGACCCGGAGAGCGTGAAACAAATGGAGTCCGATTAGTGTATTGGAACGTGCGAATGGGACGTTACCAGCAACCAATACAAGAAACACAAAGAGAATAATACTCAAGCGGCGTCAAGCCGCCGCACTCCAAAACAAAAACAAAGACCTTCGAAGCCTTATCGTTCCGGATTCGTGGTGTGCGTTGAGCCCCACGGGTCCGGTCCTTTTTTCGAACCATTTCGTTTGCCATGATTGTCCCCCTGGAACAGAGAAAACAA
This sequence comes from uncultured Alcaligenaceae bacterium, assembly GCA_964474955.1. Taxonomy (GTDB): domain Bacteria; phylum Planctomycetota; class Planctomycetia; order Gemmatales; family Gemmataceae; genus CAYRFQ01. The sequence goes on from CAYYUU010000018.1 coordinate 2,629, forward strand.
TTCAGAGATATGGAATCCGCGAAAACGCAAGATAAAGAAGTTGCCAAGCCACCCTCAAGATCCGTAGGCAACGCAACGCGAAGGGGGCGGTTCGTTGTCATTGTCGGGGTAGGTATCCTCGGACTGACGTTGGCTGGCTTGGCCTTATGGGGTGTTGTGCCCGGTCCTTCCGGCCAAGAGCCGACCGAACGCGTACTCGCCGTCACCGTCCGGCGTCTGGAGTCTTCGTCGGGCTACGGCGTCCGTCGCCAATTCGTTGGGAAGGTCGAAGCGGCACGAAACAGTCTATTGAGCTTTCAACTGGCTGGACTCGTCATCGACGTCGACGTCGAAGAAGGCGATTCCGTTCGTTCCGGTCAGGTCCTTGCTCGCCTCGACACCGACAAACTCAAGGCCCGCAAAAAAATTTTGCAGGCCAACCTCGGTCGCGTCCAAGCGACTCTGAAAGAATTGCGAGAGGGCCCTCGAAAAGAGGTCATCGAGGCAACGCGTGCCGACTTGTCTCGGGCCAAGGCGGAGTCTCGTCTGGCAATCCTGCAAGCCGACCGAAAAAACCAGTTGTTGCAACGAAGAGCTGTGTCCGAGCGGGACTGGGAGAAAGCCCAATTCACGGCACGGGCCCGTAAGGCCGAGGTGGATTTGTTGAAGGCCCGTCTCGACGAACTTCTCAACGGCACGCGACAAGAAAAAATCGACGCCCAGGCGGCTGTCGTTCGCAAGACTAAGGCCGAGATAGATTCACTTCAAGTCGATCTGGCCGATTCGGACTTGAAGGCCCCGTACTCTGGAGTCGTGGCCATTCGCTACGTCGACGAGGGAGAGGTCATCGAGGCCGGCAAGCCGGTAATCGAACTCGTCGAGATGTCCGACTTACGCGTTCGTGTCGGCGTGTCGGGCCGGGCTGCCGAGTCGCTCTCAGTAGGGCAGTCACAGGACGTGCTGGTGCGAGGTCAATCGTACCAGGGGAAAGTCCTTGGCATTCGTCCAGACCGCAACACGACCACCCGGACAGTGATCGTTCTGGTTGGCCTGAAGGCCCCTGGTTCGGCCATCAAGGTTGGTGACTTGGCGACCCTCCGGGTCACGCAGGACGTCGAAAGGACTGGATTCTGGGTCCCACTCAGTGCGTTGACGGAGGGCACAAGGGGGTTATGGACGTGCTACGTGGCGTCACCACTGCCTGACGATTCCGACACCAAGGCCACACACGAGGTCGACAGTCGTCCCGTCGAACTCCTCCATCAAACGGAGGACAGGGGCTACGTCATCGGTCCCCTCACGGAGGACGAATTACTCATCTCCGAGGGACTCCACCGCCTCGTTCCCCAGCAAAAAGTTGTCCTCGCGTCGCAAGGAGGTGGTCCCGAATGAGTACCTTGTTCTTCCGCAACCGACATTTGTTGTTCTTGACGATCGCCGTCTGTTTGGTCGCCGGCGTGTCCGCCTTGTCTACGCTTCCCCGCCAAGAAGACCCGCGAATTGTGAATAGAAACCCGCTGGTCGTGACACTGTTCCCGGGGGCCTCGGCCAAGCGAGTCGAAACGCTCGTGACGGAAAAGATGGAGGACTCGTTGCAGGAGATCCAGGAGATCAAGAAGTTGCGATCGACGTCCCGGGCCGGGGTCTCGGTCATCGCCATTGAACTCCAGGACGAGATCGGCGAAGGCGAAAATAAGGAGGTCTTCTCCGAAATTCGGGACAAGTTGTCGGAAGCACGGCGTGAATTTCCCCGTGGTGCGGCTCCGCCATTTTTCGACGACAAACGCGCCCCGGTGGCCTTTACTCTGATCGTCGGGCTGACATGGACTCATGACTCCTCACCTCGGCTGGGAATACTGAAAAGGTTGGGGAAAGAACTGGCCGACCGTTTACGGAACGTGAAAGGGACAGAACTGGTCCGACTCTATGGCGAACCCGAGGAGGAAATGACCGTCACCATCGAGCCGGAGAAACTCGCCGACCTCGGGATACCGGCTGGGCAGGTCGCGAAAAAGCTGTTCGAGGCGGACGCGAAGACGCCCGCCGGTGTGCTGCGTGAGGACCAGGCGAATTACCTCATTGAGGTCACCGGCGAACTCGACTCACTGGTTCGAATCGGGAGGGTGCCCATCAAGGATGGATCGATGGAGAGCGTCGTCCGGTTGGCCGACGTCGCCGAAATCGACCGAGAGTGGCGAGACCCTCCGACCGAGATTGGGCTCGCCGACGGACGACGGGCCGTCTTCGTGGCGGCCCGGATGGCCCGTGGGCAACGTGTCGACCGGTGGTCTGCCGACGCGAAGGCCGTCGTCGATGGACTGCGCGATCGGGTCGGCAACGGCATTGCCGTCGATACGGTGTTTGACCAGAACGAATACACGTCGGACAGGCTGGCGAACCTCGCGTCTAACTTGCTGATGGGGGTTGTGGTGGTCATGGTAGTGATCCTTCTCACGATGGGCTGGCGAGCATCCATTGTCATCGGCATGGCCATTCCTTTGGTCGCATCGTTGACGTTGTTTGGCCTAGTCGTTGTCGGGGGCGCCCTCCATCAGATGGCAATTTTCGGAATGATCATTGCCCTAGGGCTGTTGATCGACAATGGGATCGTGGTCGTCGATGAGGTCCGCAAACTGCGTCTCCAGGGACACCCACCGATCGAGGCGGTCCACAAGACCGTCTCGCACCTGTTCGGTCCTCTGCTGGCGTCGACGATCACGACGGCGTTGGCCTTTGCGCCGATGCCACTACTTCCGGGCAGCGCGGGTGACTTCGTCGGCATGATCGGGGGTAGCGTGATCATGGCGATCATTGCGTCGTTTGCCGTGTCCATGACTGTCCTCGTGTCGTTGGCCGCGATTTGGGGTAAGTTCGAACGCCCGACGTCGGAAGGCCACTGGTGGCAAAGTGGTATTACGTTGCCCCGGCTGGCCGAACCATACCAGGGTCTGTTGAGGTGGAGTGTCCGGCGTCCCTATCTGTCGATGCCGTTGGCCTTCGCGCCGGCCATCCTCGGGTTCGCCCTCTATCCGTTTCTGGGGCGACAGTTCTTCCCTCCCGTGGACCGAAACATGTTCCAGGTCCAGGTCTGGTTTCCGAGGGAAACGTCGATCCGAGAGACACGCAAGCAGATCGAGGCCGTCGAGAAATCGATCCGGACCCATCCCGAAATCGAACGAGTGGATTGGCTCGTTGGCGGGAGTTTTCCCTCGGTCTACTACAACCTCGTCATGGACAAGGACAACTCGCCTCACTATGCCCAGGGGATATTGACGTCTCAAACGGCTCGTCAGGTCAATCGTCTTATCCCTGAACTCCAGGGGGACCTGGACGCTCGCTTTCCGGGAGCCCAGATCCTCGTGCGCGAATTCGGCCAGGGGCCGCCCGTCCAGGCCGACGTGCAATTTCGATTGTTCGGCCCGGACATACCAACGTTGCAGCGACTCGGAGAGACGGTCCGGCGTCAACTCCAGTCCCATCCCGAGACTCTGCACACTCGAGTGAAGATGCCTCGCGGGGAGCCGAAATTGTGGCTCGATGCCGATGAGGACAAAGCCCAGTTGGCAGGCTTCACCCTTCGCGACCTGGCGAACCAACTCCAGACGAACCTGGAGGGCAAGACCGGTGGGTCTGTCCTGGAAGGGCGCGAGGAGTTGCCGGTCCGCATTCGCTTTGGCAACGCGCGACGCGGGGACGCCTCGGCCATCGCGTCGACAAACTTCGTCCGACTCGGGAAGGATTGGGTGCCCCTTGAAACGCTTGGTCAGCTCCGCCTAAGGCCAGCCTTGGCGGGGGTCTACCACTACAACGGCGAGCGGGCGAACGTTGTCGAGGGATACACCCGCAACGACAGCCTGCCCATCGACGTGGCCTACTCGGTGCTCAAGGACTTGAAGGAAGATGGTTTTGAAATGCCCACAGGTTACCGTCTCGAACTCGGTGGCGAGGTCGAGGAAGACCAGGAAGCTGTCGGGAACCTCGCGACGTATGCCCCAATCCTCATTGTCCTCATGGTGTCAACGTTGATCTTGGCACTCAAGAGCGTCCAGATGGCCTTTTTGCTCGTACTCGAAGGAGTCATGTGCGTCGGCCTGGCCTTACTCGCCACGAACGCCTATGGGTTGCCGTTCAGCTTCAACACGATCCTGGGGACGTTGGGGCTCATCGGCGTGGGGATCAACGACAGTATCGTCATCCTCGCCGCCATTCGGGCCAACCCGGCAGCCCTGGGAGGCGACCACGACGCGATCGTCGAGGAGGTCGTGGGGTGTACCCGACACATCGTCTCGACGTCCCTGACGACGTCTGGCGGTTTCTTGCCTTTGCTCCTGTTCATTGAGGGCGACTTCTGGCCGTCCCTGGCCATCGTCCTGGCGGCTGGCGTCGTTGGTGCGACCCTACTGTCCCTGCTGATGATCCCGGCAGGGTATGTCTCTCTGCTCCGATTGGGACGTTGGTTCGAGCGATGGCGTGGAGCACGGGTCGACGTCGAGGACAAGAAGTAGTCGTGCTTCGTTGTCCGGATTCCTCGCCCTTACCTGTCACGAAGGGAAGCAGCTATGTCCACATCAGTCATCGTCTTCGGGGGGGCCGGAGGACAGGGTTCCGCAGTCGTTAGTCAGTTGTTGCAAAACGGACAGCAGATTCGTGTGGCCTTGCGGCCCTCGTCGAAACGAGAGTTTCCCGAATCGGTCGAAGTCGTCGACGCCAATTTTTCCCAGCCAGGCAGTTTACGACGGGCTGCGGAAGGGACTCGGGTGGCCGTCGTCATTCTACCCCTGGTGTTCGATCCGTCTTTGATGCGATCGTACGGCGAAGCCTGTGTCGCCGCCGCCGAAGCCGCAGGCGTCGAACACGTCGTCTACAACGCAAGCATTTGCGTTCCCGACGAACCGATCGGATACCCCTTCTTCGACGACGGCATTCGGCCCGTCATCGAACGAACAATGGCCGCGGACGTCCCCGCCACGATCTTGCGACCACCCCTCTACCTCGACAACCTTCTCGCCCCATGGACTCATCAGGGCATCGAAGCGGACAACGTCATCCGCTACCCAATGCCTGCGAGGCAACCTGTGCCTTGGAGTAGTCATTCCCACCAAGCGGCGTTGGTTTCCGAAGCCGTCGGACGGGGACCTGAGGTCGCCGGCACGGTGTATGATGTCGCGATGCCGATCCGTGCGTCCGGAGAGGAAGTCGCCGGGGCCGTCAGTCAAGTGCTTGGGCGGTCCGTGTCCTATGACCAGATTACGCCCGACGAGTTCGCCGAGAAGGTGGCGGAATTCTGGGGCCCTGAGGCCGCAGAGCACGTCCGCACGCTGTATCAGTTGTTGACAAAAGACGGCTTCGCTCTGCTTGATCGAGACTACGACATTGCGAACCAGACTTTCCAAGATAGCCAGTTGACCCCGTCGGAATGGGCGGAGGATGCACTGCGCAAGAGACCAACGGACGGAGGATGAAAGGATGAATGACAGCCACACGACAGTCCTCGTCGTCGGAGCCGGACCAACCGGACTCACGACGGCCATCGAACTGGCTCGCAGGGGCGTTGGGTTGCGAATCGTCGAGAAACGATCCGAGCCCTCGATCCGCAGCAAGGCACTTGTCGTCCACGCCCGAACGCTCGAATTGCTTGATATTTTGGGAATTGCCGATGACCTGGTCGCACGGGGCTACACGTCTCCTGGCATCGACTTTAGCGCGAACGCCGAACGACCCCTTCGGGCCAACATGTATGGCATCGACACCCGCTTTCCTTACATCCTTATCGTGCCACAGGCTGTCACCGAGGAAGTCTTGGAACGGCGTCTCAACGAGGAAGGAGTTTTTGTCGAGCGAAGCTCCGAATTGACAGGTTTCGTCGAGACCGACAATGGGTTCTCGGCGACCATTGTGGAAGAAGGCGACGAATCGAAAGAACTCACGGCCAACTACGTTGTCGGTGCGGACGGGCCACACAGCACGATTCGAGATACGCTCAAGATACCGTTCCCCGGAGCGAAGTACGAGTGGACGGCTTTTCTGGGGGACTGCCATCTGGACGGACACCACGCCGAAGGAGGGACCGAGCAGCACTCCAACAATCGGGGGCTGGCGTTCATCGTTCCGTTCGACGACGGTTCTCACCGGATCGTTACGATCGACCACAAGTATCAGGGAGGGCCGAAACGAGGTGACCTGTCCCTCGGTGAACTTCAGGAATCGATCAGCGCGATCCTCGAAAAACCAGTCAACCTCCGTGCCCCGAAATGGCTCACTCGATGGGGGGCTGATTTGCGGCTCGCCCCCGAGTACCGCAAGGGAAAAACTTTCATCGCTGGGGATGCGGCACACACTCACAGTCCGGCAGGTGGTCAGGGCATGAACACGGGCATCCAGGATGCCTTCAACCTGGGCTGGAAACTCGCCCTGGTTCTGCAGGGTCAGGCTCCCGAGTCTCTCCTTGAGGGCTATCACCAAGAACGGCATGCGATCGGCGAGCAGGTCATTCGCCTGAGTGACTTTCTCCTCCGGAGCCTGCTCCTCCGCAACGTCATTCTTCGGACCCTCCGTCAGATGCTGTTCCGCGTGATCCTGCCCCTTTCGTTCGTCCAAAAGAAACTCGCGACGAACCTCTCCGGACTCGGCATCGAGTACCCGAAGGACACCGCAGGGCCCCTCGCCGGGAAGCGAATCCCCGACGTGCAACTCCGGACGGCCGATCAGGACTTTGTCCGCCTCTACGAGCTATTGCGTTTTCCCGGCTACTCGTTGTTGGTGTTCGTAGACCCCGAACAAGCCCGGACCCGTCGATCTGAGATCGACCATTTAGGGGAACTTTCCAACGACGTCCTCAACGTCCACGTCATCATGAATAACGGCCTGCCCAAACTCCACGACTTCCCCGTCAACGCGTTGGTCGACTATCGCGGTGATTTTGAAGCCAAGGTCGGAGCCAAAACGGGGCGAATGATTCTTGTTCGTCCCGACGCCTACGTGGCGGTCGATCAGGGACGTTTGGATGTCACGAATTTGGTCCCGGCGTTAGAGCCGTGGCTACAAGAAATCGAAAGCCGGTCGAGGGAATCGACTCGGGAACGAGTGCAGTCGTGAGGACAAAGGAAAGTCATCAAACGGCCGGGACTCAACCTTTCGAGAGGAGGATACTTATACATCATGAAGCTGGACCGAAACATACTGACTTTTGGCATCTTCCTTTTTGCCTGGCTCGGAATCGAGTTGGTCCTTGTTTTGACGGGAGCGTTACCCGACACCCAGCCGGCGACGGGAGCCAACATCGCCCTCGGCGTGGGAATCGCGTTGGTGTTGACGTTTGCCCTGCCGTGGTTGAGACGAGCGGCCTGGAATGTCCCCTTGCAGTTGCTGTTGGGCCTGCAAGCCATCCGGTTCTTCGGAGTTATGTTTCTCGTTTACTCGGGCGAGGGGTTGGATCCCGTGTGGGCTCTAGCGGCAGGCTGGGGCGACATAGCTGTGGCGGCGGCAGCCCACTACGCAGAATGGAGAAGGTGTCCGCCGCATACTGCGGCTCGTCGAATGGCCCTCTGGGGGTGGAGTGGCGTCGTGATCGTCGACATCCTGGCAGCCCCAGCATCGGCGATCACCCTCCGTGCTGTTTATCCGGGGACAATGCCGGCCATCCTCCAATGGCCACTCCGAATCGTGCCACTTTACTTCGTTCCATTGATGATCTATTTGCATGCGTTGATCGTCGTCCGGCTCGTTTGGAAGACGAAGGTGTTGGACAAGCGACAGAGTTCTGAGCCACCCTTGGAGTCGGCAGTCTTCTCACGATGATCTCTTTCCATACAACGTCACGTATCGAGTCATGGCGAGGGAACGGCTCCTCGGTCATACGGAGCGTCGTTCCTAAGGGCGTCGAATGAGAATGAGAGTGAAGAAAATGCAGCAAGAGACATTTCGAAAATGGGACCTTTGGAACGAACCATTACTCTACGTCATGTCTTTTCTGGAATGCGCTCTGCTGCCGATACCTTTGGAGATTTTTTACCTACCGCTGGCCTTTCGATTGCGGAGTCGTTTGCTGCGAGTGACTCTTCTTTCCGTTGTTTTCGCTCTGGCGGGAGGGATGGTCGGCTATGGAGTCGGATACCTATGGAGCGATGACGTGAGGCCCCTCCTGGTGCATAATCTCGTGAATCCCCAGACCTACAACGAGGCCGTCGTGGGCATTCGCGAGACAGGATTTTCCTTTCTGATTATTGCGGGCTTCACGCCCCTTCCTTTTACGTTGGTGGCAGTCGCCGCAGGAGTCGTTCGCTACTCGATTCCATACTTTTTGGTGGCCACGTTCTTGACTCGTGGTCCGCGTATGATACTCCTCTCCTCGCTCATTTACTCCTTTGGCGATCGAGCCGGACGCGTGTACGAAAAACGCAAAGGGGTTGTGACTGTCGGATTTCTTGTGTTTGCTGCGGCGTTGCTTGTGTATCAGTTCGTCTTTTGAACAAAGACAAAAACGAAAAATAGAACAAAGACAAAAACAAAAACTACGAAAGCGGCAGCTCCGCTGCCGCACTCCAGAACAAAATAAAAACAAAATACTAAAGCGATCATAAAGAAAAGTTCCGCTGGTCGCCCTGCTTCATTTCGTGGACTTCGTCGCCGAGTCCAATTCGGACACCGTCGGACCAGCCCTTTTCGAAGTGAACATTTAGTTCTCGTTGGGTCAATTCGACCTTGAGCCAGTGTCCCCGATATCGGACACGGAGTTGGAGTTTATCTAATTCGTCAGGGAGCTTGGTGTCGAACCAAAGGACCCCGTCACACAATTCGATGCCTGTGATGCCTCGTTGAATCAGGTCCACTGTGCCGGCCATGGCTCCGAGATGAATGCCTTCGCTGGTCGTTCCACCCTGTATGTCTTCGACGTCACTTCTGAGCGCTTTTTGGAAAAGGGCCCACGCCTTCGGGCGGTCGTGTCGGGCGAGGACCCAAGAATGAACGACGTTGCTCAAGGTCGATCCGTGGGACGTGCGGTGCAAATAATAGTCGATGTTGTTGTGTATCAACTCTTCGTTCAAGTCGTACCTAAGGGCCTGGAAGAGTTCTGCGAGTTCTCGTGTCGAGAAGAGATAAAAGAGCATCAACACGTCGGCTTGTTTGGCGGCCTGGTAGCGGTTGACGTCGTCGTCCTCGGCCTCCAGGATACGATCCAATCGCTGGATGTTGTCGTACTTCTTGCGATACCCCTGCCAGTCGAATTCTTTCAGTTGCTCGTAGCCCTCGAACTGGCTGATGATCCCCTCGTCGTGCATGGGAATGAACATCTTCGATCCGATCTCGGTCCATCGGGCCAGTTCCTCTTCGTCGAGTTGCAAATCTTCCAAAAGTTCGTTCCTACGAAACTCTGCGAGCATGTCCAAGATCTTCTGGGCCGTCCGCAAGGACCAGACGGCCATGACGTTGGTGTAGGCATTGTTCTTCAGCCCCGGTTCGTCGGAGTCGGGATAGTGCGTGTGGAACTCGTCCGGGCCCATGACCCCGTGGATTTCGAACCGGTCTCGTTCCGCGTTGTAGGTCGTGATGCTCGCCCAGAAGCGGGCGATCTCCAGGAGTATCTCGGCACCGTAGAAGGACATGAACTCCATGTCGTCGGTGGCCTGGAAGTATTGCCAGACGTTGAAGGCAATGGCCGCGTTGACGTGTCGCTGAATGTTGGAATTATCGGGCACCCATCTTCCGGATCGCGGGTTGAGGTGAAGTTCCTGACTTTCCTCGGTGCCGTCGCTACCGCTCTGCCAGGGAAACATTGCCCCCCGATGACCGGCTTCCCTGGCAAGGTGTCTGGCCTCGGCCAGACGACGGTAACGATACATCAACAGTGTTCGAGTCAGCTCTGGGATCCGCAGAGTCAAGAACGGAAAAATGAATATTTCGTCCCAGAGAATGTGTCCCCGGTAGGCTTCCCCGTGCCAACCCCGGGAGGGAACCCCGACGTCGCGATCGATCGTGTGAATCGACGTCGTCTGGGCCAGATGAGCGATGTGCAGCCGCAGGATGAGCTGGGCCTTGGTGTCTCCGTCCTCGAGTTGGATGTCGGCGCGATCCCAGATCCGGTTCCAGGCCTGGGTATGCGTCCGCGACAACTTTTCGAAGTCGTCCGCTCGCCGGACCAACTTGCACGCCGCCAACGTCGGGGAACTGATTGCCGGGTCCCTGGAGGTGTGAATTGCCACGACCTTTTCGAGGCGGACAGGTTTGTGCCGTTGACATTCGACGAACAAGTGTTGGGCGATCTTGCCCTCTTGCTCTCGCGTTTCGCGTTTTCGAACAACCGTCCCGTCGTCCTGGTCGATTCGGGTGCGAGCTGCCTGGGACATGCGGATGTGCGATTGCTTCGTCTCGACGGTCAAATAGATGGCGTCTTCGTCGACCTGGCCGTTGTCCAAGAGGGTCAAGTGTTGGCCGTTGAGATCCCGGTATCGCTCCACGCCGACGTTCTCGACCGAACCGTCGAGGGCCGAGCAAATTTCTATCGTTCCGTCCCAGTTGAGGGCCGTCAGTTGCCAGTGGATGGCCGCGAGATGTGGGTTGGCCATGTGAACGAGTCGCTGGCTGCGGAGTTCGAATTCGCGTTCCTCAGGATCCTGGAACCGAATGTTCCGAAGAAGGAGGCCTTCATTGACTTTGAACTCTTTGTGATAGTCGAGGATCTTCACTTCGTCCGGACGGAACCAGTTACCTCCCTCGGGGCGGAACGTCAGACACAACCAGTTCGGCCAGTTGACGAGATCTTCGTTCTCGAGGACGTGCCCCTTGATCTCGGACTCCAGCCTGTTGTATCCACCAGCCAGGTAGGTTCCTGGGTAGTGATGTCCTCCCGCGCTAGCTTCCTCGGCAGCCCCTCGGGTGACGAAGTAGCCGTTGCCGAGGGCACAAAGTGCTTCCCGGAGGGGTTGCTGTTTTGGTTTCCATTCGGTGTAGATCAACGACCAGTCGGTCGTCCGCTGCTGGTTCATGATGGGGCTGCTCTTATTCGAAGTAGTTGGTCAGGGCTATCAGGAATTGATGTACTTCGTCGGTGTTGCGGAGGTAATAGGTGGCCGCCGTCGCGATGCTCGGGTCGTCGGTAACCCGAACGCCGAGACCGACGCTCTTCAAGGCTTTGAAGGCATCCTCGTCGGTCGTGTCGTCTCCCACGTACACGGGGAACGCTCCTTGCTCATCGCACCCAAGGACTTCAAGTAAAAACTGTACGGCTCGACCTTTGTCCCATTCCACGTCCGGGTGGAGTTCGTGGATTTTCTTTCCCTGACTTTGGCGTAGATCCGAGTGTTGGGCGGCGACTTCCTGGAACGTCTTTTTGAGTGTGCCGACGTGGTCATCGGCGACCTCGCGATAATGAACGGCGATGGCGAACCGCTTTCGTTCGACGATGGCCCCGGTGACCGTCGCGAGGTGTTGCTTGAGTTGCTCCTCGGCGCGGTCGAGTGAAGGTAGAGCTTTCTGGGCGGCGTCGTGTTCGTGTCGGAAATCGTCCGGTCCGGAGATGTCAAAACCACGGCTACCCGCGTAGGTGAGACACGGCAGCTTGACCATGTTGGCCACGTCGGCTTGGTCACGCCCACTGACGATGGCGAGTGTGCAATGGTTCGTCAATTCCTCCAACAGTCCACGAACGTCGCGTGGCAACGTTGCCTGTTCGGGACGGGTGACGATCGGAGTCAACGTCCCGTCGTAGTCCAAAAACAACGCCAGCGAGCGTCCGGACAGTTGCTCGAAGAGCGTCGACGTGTTTTCGAGCATTGGAAGTGGTTGAGTCATTGTTGGTTCCCTTTTCGCAACATCTCCGGCAGTGCCAACGTTCGCATGTCTCGAACGACCACGTCAGCGCCGCCGGCACGTAAGTCCACGGCGACACGGTCCCCGTCGCGATTGACGCCGACGACTCCGGCGAACTTGCCGGCGGCTCCGGCTTGCACGCCTGCCACGGCATCCTCGACGACGACGGCCCGAGAGGGTTCCACTCCTAATTGTTCGGCAGCCTTGAGAAAAATGTCCGGCTCGGGTTTTCCGTCAAGCCCCAGTCGTTCCGAATCCAGACCATCGACCTTGGTGTCAAAAAGGTCCTCGATGCCAGCCGACTTGAGGATCGGGCCACAGTTTTTGCTGGAGGAGACGACGGCAGTTTTCCAGCCCTTGTCTCGCCATTCTTTGATCTTCTCGAGCGTGTCCTCGTAGACCTCAGCACCTTCTTTTTCGACTAACTCGTGGAACAGATCGTTCTTCCAATTTCCCAGACCACAGATCGTTTCGGTTTTGGATTCGTCTTCCGGGGTTCCTTCGGGCAACTCGATTCCTCGCGAGTGCATGAAGCTGCGCACTCCGTCGTACCGCGGTTTCCCGTCGACGTACTGCCGGTAGTCCTCTTCGAGATCGAACGGCTTTTGCGGTTCTGTGGCTTGCTCGCGTCTCGCCAGGTACTGATCGAACATCCGTTTCCAGGCTTCCGCGTGAATGCGAGCGGTTCGTGTGATGACCCCATCAAGATCCAAAATGATGGCCTCAATTGTCTCTTTGCTCATGTGAAATTCCTCGCCGCACAAAGCAACTCGGCCTTGTTGGTGCGTTCCGATGTGTGCGTCGAAGAGATAGGTACACTCCGAGACACAAGCGACGCACTTGGGCCGTTGTTCGACCCAATGACGCAAAGGGTATGCCACCTGCGCCGGTGGTTTGGTGCTGACCGAGGACGTGACGAACTCTGAGAGATGTGAACTTGTCAGGCAGGCGAACCACCTTCGGTCCCATCGGAAGATAGCGGTTTCTGTATCTTCGTGAGCGATGGCAGGGACCAACGCAGTCGTGTTGATCAAATTTGGTCTACGGAAGCCGATCGATCCCGTACCCTCCATGCTCCGTCAGGATTGCGAGTGCGCCCGAATAATTGTCTTCGGTGTGGACGGTGACGATGGGATGGCCCTTCTTGAACTCGGCCTCGAAAAATTGGGCTTCCTCTTCGGGGATACCCATTTCGACAAGTTGGCCGACCAGGCCGCCGACCAGTGCCCCGCCTCCAATCGTCGCCAGAACGGCCCCTAGAATGACTGGACCGACACCGGGGACCACACCAGCCACGGCGGTTCCGAGGGCACCACCAAGAACACCACCGAGGACAGCGCCCGTCTGGGCGGCATGCTCCTGGGGTTCGTCCGGATTGATGGAGGTGCGAATCCCTCCACGGTCGGCTTCTGTGTTTTTCATCGCAAAACCAATCTGGTCTTCTCCGAATCCCTGTCCGCGCAATTCGCGGATGGCGCGTTCGGCAGTTTCAAGGTCGGGAAAGACGACAGCCACGGTGGCTCGTTCCAATGTCATTGTTCGTTCCTTAACATCATCTGAATTTATTGGCTCATGGCATCACCTATTCGTTAAGTGCAAACACGGTGCCAAGGACCTGTGTATTTTCGCAAGAAGAGAGGTCGTGCACGAACAAACCTAATTCCTGCGAGTCGGAACTGGTCCCCAGGCCAACCAAAAATATTGCATCGACTTTGGAGCGATACCAGGAAAGCAAGATCTCGACTCCGCGCACTCATGTTCTCGATGCGTTGATTACCGAAAATTGAGCCGACGCCACGGATCAAAACTCCGAACTCGTTGGATTCGAGTCGCACGGAAACGTGGCGACAGATAATAATAGCCTTATCGTTTCTGGCATAACGATTGCCGATGGTTCTATTAATGTAGTTAAGCACGTAGTCGATGCGACTTTGCTGAAATCGTATTCAACACTTTCGATGTGGTCGCTCGAATCCGAATTCGCAACTTGTGTTCGCCAGCTTTCGTGGCCACAACGACTTGAGTTTTTTGGCTCCCAAATTGGAGGATGGAGATATCGGCTGGTCAATCAAATTAGGTAGGATTGCGGGCATTGACATCCGCATGCACTGGACCTTTTTACTACTCGTGGGATGGATCTTTTTTCTCTACTACGCTGCCGCCGACGGAGGTTTGAGAACCGGATTGCTCGGTGTCGGTTTTGTCCTTGCGATTTTCACTTGTGTCGTTCTCCACGAATTCGGACACGCCATCACGGCCAAACGTTTTGGCATACCGACAAGAGACATTACGCTGTTACCGATTGGTGGCGTGGCCCGCCTCCAACGGATTCCCGAACGTCCACTGCAAGAACTCGCGGTCGCCGCTGCGGGACCGGCCGTGAACGTCGTCATTGCGGGGATACTATTCGTTGGTTTGGGCTTGGCCATGAATTGGTCCAATTGGTCCTCGCTACTTCCAGGACAACTCGCGAGCGGAAAGTTCGTTCAAAATTTGATGTGGGCGAACATCGCTCTCGTCGCCTTCAACTTGTTGCCCGCCTTTCCGATGGACGGCGGACGAATGTTACGGGCCATCCTGGCGACCGGGTTGCCCTACCTCCAGGCGACGAAAATCGCCGCTTCGATAGGCCAGGCTTTCGCGATCGTGTTTGCGTTTGCGGGGTTGCTCGTCAGTCCCATCTTGCTCTTCGTCGCGTTGTTCGTGTACCTCGGAGCCGCTGGGGAGGCACGCCTCGTCGAGACCCAGATGGCTTTACGAGGGATTCCCGTTCGAGAGGCCATGGTTCGCTACTTCCGAACTTTATCGCCCGAGGATTCCCTCAACGAAGCGGCCCAAGAGTTGTTGGCGGGCCTCCAACCGGAGTTCCCAGTCGTCGAGGGGGGACGGTTTGTCGGCATGTTGGGCCGTGAAGAGTTGGCCGAGGGGTTACGCGAAGGTGGTTCCGGGCAGAGGGTCGGGGATGTCATGTCCGCGGCATGTGAGCCGGTGGCTCCTCACGACATGCTCGAAGAAGTGGCCAGACAAATGCGGGAACAACAATGTTCCATGCTCCCGGTCATGGAGAACGAACAACTTGTGGGGATCATTACGCTCGAGAACATCGGCGAAATGGTCATGATTAATTCCGCCCTGAAGGGCCATCCTCAAAAACCACAAGTCATGAAAGCCGCTTGATGTGGGAGGTCTATTCCGTTCTTGTCCTCTCACACAAGCCAATCAATAGGAGTTATGTGTATGGAAAATTCTTCAGTCGATAAAGTTAATCAAGCCCGGAAGTCCACCGGACCACAAGGGCAAAAGTACCTCGCGTCGGGGGAAACTATGTCGCTTCGACTTTGGGAGAAGTCGGCGAACACGAGCAAGAAGGAAACTCGCCGAGGTTACGAAACCATTGGTTACGTAATGGAAGGGCGTGCAGAGTTACACATCGAAGGCGAAGTCATATTGCTGGAGAAGGGTGATTCGTGGGTCGTTCCGAAAGGAGCAACTCATTTCTATCAAATCCTGGAACCTTTCCGGGCCGTGGAGGCGACGAGTCCTCCGGCGAGATTCCACAGTTCTGAGGCTTAACTATAGCAGTTGATCACAAACATATTATGGAGCACAGAAAAAGGCGGGGATAGATTATTATAAATAGTCTATCCCCGCCTTTTAATTGATTCTGGGCGAACTATATATACTTCAAACGGTTAAGAATGTCTGGTTGTCTAAGAGCTGAAAATTCCTTGTG
>CAYYUU010000019.1:0-12720 GCA_964474955.1 uncultured Alcaligenaceae bacterium
GCTTTGCCGTTTCCGTTCTTGAAGCCGCTAGGTGTCGGAATGTGCTGGACGATTTAGTCGTACCAATCGAGAATCCACACCTCACCATCGGGACCGACCTCCGCAGCAATTGGAGCTGTCCATTCGTCGGTGCTCGCGAACAAGTTGAAGCGGTCGCGAGTGACGAAGTTACTGCCCTTTTTCTCCAACAAACACATGTGGACGAGGTGCCCGGTCGGTTCGCAAACAAAAGCAATCCGATTCCAAAACTGTTTTGGAAAATGGCGAGCAGTATACACCGCGTGACCCGCGGCAGCCGTGAAGCCCCCGAAAAAGTCGACCTGTCGAATCTTCGTGATGGGGTGCATTTTTTTGTGGTCGGCCATTCGGGTGTTGCCCTTGGCGAACCAACCACGGACCGATTCAAAGTTGCGATTCGGGATTCCCATGTACGACGAATGTTCGCCGTTCGCCGTCGAATAGAAAATCTCGCCGGGCTCACCGATTCCGAGTCCGCACGTGTTGTTTGATGATGACGTCAAGATTTCCAACTCAGAGCCATCAGGTTTGAATCGGAAAACGCCCTGGCGGAATCGATGACGTTTGCCGCCAACTCTTCCGTTGAAGGCCGAATACCCCACCGTCCCATAAATCCAGTTGTCGAGTCCGAGTCGCAGATTGCTCGGCCCGGCGTGCGTATCAAATGTTCCAAAGCCGCTGAACAGAATTTTTCGAACGTCGGCCTTGTCGTCGCCGTCGGTGTCCTTCAAGAACAAAATGTGCGGAGCCTGCGCCACGATGAGCCCGCCGTTCGCGTGAACGATGCTCGTCGGAATGCTGAGCTTGTCGGCAAAGACGGTGAACTTGTCGGCCTTGCCATCGCCGTTGGTGTCTTCACAAATGGTGATCTTGTCGTGTCCTTTGCCATATGGTTGGCGATCGTTCGGATAGTCGACCGATTCGACGATCCATGCTCGGCCCTTCTTGTCCCAGTTGATGCAGATCGGATTGACGATGTCTGGCTCGGACGCGAACAACTCAACACGAAAACCACCCGGAACGCTAATATGTTTCATCGACTCGGCGACCGACACGGGAGCTTGAATCGTCTTTTGCCGTGCCCCTTTTCCTTTTCTGGCCCCAAGATAATCGGGGACTTCGCCGGGGATGTGTTCGAACGGTTTCGTCTTGTATTCGAAATCCGATTTACCGCTGGCCCAACGGATTCCCTGAGCCACCAGCTTTTGGAATTCGGGTTGGCGGAACACGCGGGCATCGTGACCGGACGCCGTATAAAAGACTCGCCCTTTGCCTTGCGTGCGAACCCACGTCCACGGTTCGGGCCTGCCGTTGGTCGTCCGATACATCAACACGTCGCGATCATCCGTCAGACGATGATGCGAATACGTTTCGTCCCACGCTGAGAATTCCTTGACGCCACGCAACGCCGGATGTTTTTCCTTTGCAATCTTGGGAGTAAACACACCTGTCCCGTGCTTGCGAAACTGCCCGCCGACCAACTTCACGTATTTCGGCGAATTCAGAAAGCAATACGACGCACAATGCAGAGCCACGAGTCCCTTGCCGCCTTCGACGTACTTGAGCAAAGCGGCTTCCTGGCTCGGCGAGATCTTCGGATGGTTGGCGTAGATGACCAACGAATCGTACCGCGAAAGGTTCTTCGAGTTGAGATCATCGAGGTCGTCCGTATAGGCGGCGTCGATGCCAGCCTTCGCGAGCGACGGAAGCAAATCGGCCAAGCGTTCGCGAGGACGATGATGTCGTTCGTCGCCGAGATACAAGATTTTCAGGCGTTGGCCCTGTACCGCTGTCGGGCTTGCCCCGAAAGAAATCAACGCGCAGAATAACACAAAATGGATGGTCGCGCGCCAACGTGAGCTTGCTATCATCTTCAGCTCCGAAAATGCAGAGTGCGAAAGTCCTCAGCCCACCCATAGTTCGTTGGGCGAGCCGAAGATGTTTGTTTGGCAGTGAAAAAAGTCGAGCCGTCGCAACCGCCCCCAACTTTCGAGGGTAACAAAACAAGCATAGCAAGGCTATTCGTTGGCGAGGAAAAACAAGTTTCACTTCGTACCGGAATGTCGATTTTTTCTGCTGGCCAACGGCAACTCACATTTCCCTTTTGCGGCCGATTCGCTCGGGGTATGATCGCAGGACGTCGATTCGAACCAGACACGACCGAGCGATTTTTCTCGCAGGAGAAGAAAACTGTGAATCGTTATTTCATGTTCGTGTTTGCTGTGGCGGTCTTGTTCCTCGTGACAAATGAGGCTTCGGCTCAACAACCGAACGAATTACAACAAGACGGCAAGACCACCAGCGAGTGGCTCGGAATCCTCAAGGCAAGCCCGTCTGCCAAACAACGCCTCCTCGCTGCTAAAGCATTACGAAAGCTGAAACCGAAATCCAAACATGCCATTCACGTCCTCATCGATGCTTGTGAGGACAAGGACCATCAAGTCGGCGTCGCTGCCGGGTGGGCTTTGTTAGCTGCTCGCCCCAAAGACAAATCTTTCGTTCCACGGCTGGGTTATCTTCTGGGAAGCGACAAGGAGCCGGCCAGAAATTTTTCCCAGGAAGTCTTGCGCCAAATCGGTCCGCCGGCTGTCCCCGAACTCATCCGAATGGGGAAGACTTACCCGGAAGCGAAGGTTCGGGCTCGGTGCCTTGATGTTGCGACGTACATCGTTCCGACGTCCAAAGACCTTATTCCTGCGTTGATCGACCGGCTGATGAATGACAAGTCGGAAAGTGTCCAGGTGTCCGCAGCATATGATTTGGCTCACCTGGGCTCGAAGTCGAAAGCTGCCGTGCCCGCGCTACTTGAGGCATTGCAGAAGCACAAGGCTTGGAGAGTGCGTTCGGGAGCCGCCTATGCGTTGGGGAAAAACGGGCAGAAATTCGACCCGGTGGATTCCGCCTTGATTAAGGCTTTGAAGGATAAAGAACCAAATGTAGTCGTTGCGGCAGCGAATGCGTTATGGAGGCTCAAGCATCCTCCGAAAGTGTTTATCTCGTCATTGCAAAAAGCCTTCCAAACCGGGTCGCTCCAATCTCGAATGAATGCGATTCGAGCGATCGCAGAAATGGGTCCGGACGCCGAAGCGATGGTGCCGCAAGTTGTGACGATTTTGGATGAAGGGTCTGGCCTGAACCGGATCATTGCAGCAAGAGCCTTGCTTGCGGTAGGTCCAAACTCTGGTACTTCCGTTGCAAAAATGTTGAACCACAAGAAAGCACACGTCCGTTGGCTTTCTCTCTTGGTGTTAGGCCGTATCGGTCCCGAAGCCGTCAAGGCCATTCCTGCGATCCGAAAATTGGCAAAGCAAGATGCCGAGAAAGAAAATCGGGAACTTGCCGTGAAAGTACTGGACCGCATTCAAAACAGGAAGTCGCAGGTGGAACTCCCGTCGTTCTTCAACAATTTGTGAGGTCAGGGTTTCCCTTGTAGCCCCATCGGAGTGAGGCCCTCACGGCAACCCCGCACTCTTTCGCACGATCCACTCGACGCTCACGAACAATAAGAAAACGCCAAGCACGTACCACGTAAACGGTTGGTCCTGCCACAGTTTCTTTTCAATATGTTTCTGACGCGGACTCATGCGGCTTTCTAACAAACCCAACACGCGCTCGGCATCATGCAGCGCAATCGTCTCTCCGCCGGTCATGCTCGCGAGCGTTTCGAGCAACGGCGTATTTCCGTCGAGGCGTGCCTTTTCGCTGTCGGGTGGTTCGAGCACGGCGAAAGTGTTGTCCTGTATGTCTTGCTGCTTCTTCGCGGTCTGGAGTTTCTTCAATTCGTCGTTGTATCCGGGGATGTCCATCTCGACGCGAAAGTTGCCCGTGCGAATCTTTTTCTTTCCCTCGAAGAATCGCGTGTTCGGCTTTCGTTTGAGGATCACCGAATCGATGAGCTTTTTCGGATTGTCCTTGTCGTAGATTTTCGCACTCACTTCGTCCGGGAGTTTTTCGACGAGGCTGCTCAAGCGTGCGACAATCCCAACTTCCTCGCCTTTGGTGTAGACCGGTTGCTGTGTTCCGAAACGGACATATTTATTGCCCGACGGAAGCAGTTTCCCTGCGGCTGCCCACCGGACGACCTGTCCCCAAAATGTGTGGTGATAAAGGTCGCCGACGCGAAACCTCCAACGCCACGTACTATCCACACCCACATAAAGCACGCGACCGAAACCGTAGTTTTGCAGCACGAGCACTGAGTGATCCCGAGCGATCTGTTGTGGGCTCTGTTTCGAGTCGAGCTTGATTCCCAGTTCGGCAGGCTTCGCATAGGCCAACGTAGTGGCACCGGGCTTGGCCTTTCCAATCACTCCCCAATAATGTGGCCGCAACCGAGCCCACCGCCGCGCGTTCACGTCATCTTTGGGATGCAGACGCAAGAAAGGCCGCGTTCCGCCGTCGACTGTTTTGGTGAGACGAAATCCGGACTTGGGGCGGACTTCCCGCATGTTCTCGATCGGCAACAATTTTACGATGGGATCCTCCGGCGACTTGGCGAATTCCAACGGCATCCAGCGTTTGCCAGGAATCACGATCAACGTCCCACCGTGGTCTCCGACATACGCGGCAATTCGTTTTCGGTCCGCCAGGTTGAGTTCGTCGGGCGAGACGTCGCCCAGGACGATGCACTCATAATCGAGAAGCGGATCGGGATTGCTCTTTTTTTTCCAGGGAGGAAACTTCAAGGCGGGGTGATCGATCTTCTTGAGTTCCTTCTCCGGGATAGCCTTGATTCGCGGTTGGACGAACAAGACCGAGTCCGGTTTGATCGTCTTGTCCCGATCCAGAGCACTCTCGAGATAATGGTATTCCCAGCGGGCGTCGCTCTCGACGAGCAGAACCCTCGCCTGATCCTTCGCGACTCGCAAGAAGGCATCTCCCACGTTGTTGTCGGTCGATGCTTCCTTGACGTCTTTTTTCATAGGGCGAACGCGGACATTGACCTTCTGCCGACCGACTTTGGGAATCTTCGCTGACAACGGGATGTCATAGACGTCCGTTCCCTCCGATTTCGACGAGATCGTTTTCTTCTTGCTCGCAATAACTTTTCCGTCGTGCACCAACTCGACAACGAACTCTTGTTTCGGAAGTCCGCTCGCGAGAATCTTGGCCGTCACCTGGGCTTCGGTGTCTTTGGGCACGTCATTCGGCGGAACGACGACCGCGAGGACGGAAAGATCTTTTGGGCCTTCGCTCGGTGCAACAAGAATCGGAAAAATCGGGGCGTTGCGTTCCTTGAGTTCCTCGCTCTTCTTGAAGAGACCAAGTTCGGTGGCTTTGCGAGGTGCCTGGTTGTGTTGGCCATCGCTCAACAGGAGGACGCCGAGTAAATCTCCCTCGTCACTCGTGTTCTGGAGGGTGTGAGAAAGCGGAAGCTGCAAGTCCGTCGAAAGATTTTTGCTCGGCTTTTTCTCTCGATTCGCTTCTTCGATCCGTTGGGTTGGGAGCTTCCACAATTTGTGGTCGAAGCCAACGAGTTCGACGTTGTGTTTCTGCGAGAGCCGTTCGAGGAGTTTCATCGCTTTTCCTTCGAGAACTCCGAGAGCGAGTTCCCGTCGAGTGCGTTGTTCGATCAATTTGAGCACGTCGGCGTGAAGCTGTTTTTGTCGTCGCCCCTCTGGGGCATCGGACCAAACGGGCGCCGCGTTCTTTTGTTGGTAATGTCCAATCCACTCGCTGATCAGTTGTGCCACCGGAAGTTTCGTCTCCGGATAGAGCCCGAGTGAACGTGCGATCCGGAGTTTTTCCAATGGAGAGCGCTGAGCATCGGTCAAATCCATGCTCGCCGAAAAGTCGAGGGCGACCAGCACACGCGTGGGCTGTTCCTCGTCTTCGACCTTGGCGAGACTCGGTTGCCACATCACGAGCGACCACAACAAGAACACTCCCAAGAGACGGAGTGTCAACAGGGTCACGGCAGTGATTCGCTTTACGAGCCGCATCTCGTAAATGTAAAGCCAGACGAGCAACAGACATGGGACGCACAAGAACAACGCGATAGTGACAATTTGCCACAAAAGCCCGAGAGAAGAAAACCGCGGGTGGGTCTGTAAAACCCATTCTCCCAACGGAAACGAGATGGCTGGCATTGGCATAATGGTTGGCTCGGCTTCGGCGAAGAACCTCAGAGGTTTCTCGATCAGAGCGAATGTTGTTGAGTTTGGCAAGGAAAAACAATTACGATCAGGACGTGTATCTTTCTGAATCGTTCGAATTCAAAACGTTCCCGGACGTCTATCTACAAAGATCAATCCCGTGTATTCCAACTTATTGTCGCCTCCACATCAAGGGGCTAGCAAAGAGGAGCTTCCATGATTCGCTGCACGATGCTCGTGGCTGTGTTGTCGTTGTGCTTATCGTTCGGTTTCGTTCAAGCCGACGAACGCACGTCGAAAAAATCGTCCAAGACCGAAGTACTCCGAATCGGGGCCGTTGCGTATTCTCCCTCGACCGTCACGGTTTTCCAAGGGATCAAACGGCACCTTTGCAAGAAGGGCCTTCCGAGCGATTACGTTCTCTACTCCAACTACGAGGCTCTTGTTCGTGCGTTGCACAAGGGTGAGGTTGACGTCGCTTGGAACACACCGCTCGCGCACGCTCAGTTTCACGTCCAGGCCAAGTGCAAGTCGAAAACGCTCGTCATGCGAGACGTGGATCGGGGTTTCCAATCCGTCCTCATCGCTCGCAAGGACGCGAACGTCAAATCCTTGAAGGATCTGAAAGGCAAGACGCTCGTCCTGGGAAGTCGTGAAGCTGCCGAAGCAACGGTTCTACCCCAGTATTACCTCGCGAAGAAAGGCTTCACGTTTGACCAGGTCAAGCTCCTGCGACTCGACGAGGAGTACGACGAAAAAGGTTGCCCATGCTGTAGCCCAGCCCTGGTGTTCGAAGCCGTCCAAAAGGGACGCGGACAAGCGGGGATTATCTCGCTGTCGATGTGGAAGCGACTTCCCCAGAAGACCAAGAACGAACTCCGCCTTGTGTGGACTTCGCCGAAGTTTAGTCACTGCGTCTTCACGGCCCGGGAAGATCTGGACGCCCAACGTTCGACCATGTTTACGAAGCTCATGACGAGCATGAAGCGAACCGATCCACTCGGGTCGGAAGTCATGCGTTTGGAAGGCTGCAAGAAATGGCTTCCAGGACAACCCGACGGGTTCGAAGACCTGGTGAAAGCCTTGCAAAAGAATAAGTAACCTCTCAGACTATTCTGGTTCGTCTGTGATAGTTGCTTTTCGCTCCACGAAAAGTTATTGCCGTCCGTTTTTTTGTTTTTGTCGTAGGTGCACGCGGCTCGCGTGCACCTACGACAATCCATTCCAAACAAACAACCGAAAAACTTTTCGCTCCGCGAAAAGTAAATTTTCCAAATCCGACTCGGCTGGATTCGCCCAGCCCTTCGCTCGAGAAGCCCTCCGTCTCCTCTGCTCATCTCGTAACCCGCACCTGAATTCCACTTGGGAAGGTTGCTTCCCACCTCCGAAGGTCAGATAATGACCGGCAGTCATTCTCCCTTTTCGTTTTGACATCCTTGGTGGAGTAGGAACCTTGGACCGAAAAGAATTCGACGATTTTTTGTTGGAAACTCTCGACGACGAGCATTTCTCCCGGAAGGAAAAAGATCTGCTCAAGGAGTTGTTAGCCGAAACTCAGCCGGACGAGAACAAACTCGCCCAGTATCGCAGCCAAGCCTTTGCGGCTGCGAAGAAGGCTATCAATGATCCCAATGGGGCCAAGATTCTCGATTGGCTCGAAGGAGTCGTCAAGGTGCTCCAGAGTCGTTCGGGTGAAGCGGGCGAGAAACCTGTTGTCCACGCCCATTTTGCTCCCGGCGATGATTGTCCTGGTCGCATCGCTCAACTTGTCCAGTCGGCGCGAAAATCCCTTGACATCTGCGTATTCACGATCACCGACAACACCATCTCACGGCCCATCCTCGAGGCCCACAAGCGGGGTGTGAAGGTGCGAGTCCTCACCGACAATGATAAACTGGAGGAACTGGGCTCGGACATTAAAGAATTTGCCGAGGCAGGAATTGACGTAAAGATCGACCGGACCGAGGCCCACATGCACCACAAGTTTGCGATTTTTGACCAGACCCAGCTTCTCACCGGAAGCTACAACTGGACCCGAGGGGCCGCACGGTTCAACCACGAAAACTTCGTGGTCACGAACGACGTCCGGCTTGTCGCTCGGTTCTTGGCGGTGTTCGAAGACTTGTGGAAGGACATGTCGGTGTTCAAGGTCCAGTGACACTCCATTGTCACTCTAACCCCAAAGCGTATGGGCTCGCGAGTGGCTCATGAGACGCCCCGCAACCATCACCTCTCCGAGAACGAAATATGACTCCAACATCATCAGGCTTCCCGCGAAGGGAGACATGGACTTTCCATTCGGCGGGGCAACTTCTTTTTGGACGAAATGCCGTGCGGCAACTCGGCGCGGTCGTGGCCCGCTTGAAGGCGAAAAAGGCCCTGCTCATCACCGACCCAATCTTGGTCAGCGTCGGTCTGGTCAAGCCGATCGAACAAGCCTTGCGGGAAACCAACGTCGCGTTGGAGGTGTTTGCCGAAGGGGAACCGGAACCGGCCTTGGGCACGGCCATCAAGTGCGCCGAACAAGCCAAGGGTTTCCGGCCCGACGTTTTGATCGGCGTGGGCGGTGGGAGCAACATGGACCTCGCCAAGATCACCGCGGTGCTCATCGCTCACGGCGGACATCCCCGAGATTACAAAGGCGATGACCAGATTCCTGGGCCGGTGGCTCCGTTGGTCTGCATCCCGACGACGGCCGGAACAGGTTCCGAGGTTTCGATGGCGTCCGTCCTGACGGATACCGAAAACGCCATCAAGATCGGCGTCTTGAGCAACTACTTGCGACCGACGGTTGCCATCGTCGATCCGATGATGACGGTGTCTTGCCCGCCGAAAGTGACGGCCGATAGCGGAATCGACGCTCTCACGCATGCGATTGAAGCGTATACTGCTATAGATAACGAGGTGTTCCCGCTCCCGCCCGGAGAACGCAGTGTTTACCAGGGACGCCATCCGCTAGGCGATTGCCTTGCCGAAAAGGCCATCGCTTTGATCGGCCAACACCTCGAACGAGCCGTCGAAGACGGAAACAACATGGAAGCCCGCGATGGTATGGCACTTGCGGCAACACTGGCAGGGCTCGCGTTCTCGAACGTTGGCGTGGCTGCCGTTCATGCGTTGGAGTATCCGGTTGGCGGGGCCACGCATTGTTCCCACGGTGCCGGAAACGGACTCTTGTTGCCCTACGTCATGCGATTCAACTTGCCCGAACGCAAGCCGACGTTTGCGCAAATCGCCCAACTGCTCGGAGCGAAGACCGACGGACTCGGGGAACAAGAGGCTGCGGAGTTGGCGGTGACGACGGTTGAGAAACTGCGAGATGCGATTGGAATCCCGGGAAAACTCCGAGACCTGGGCGTACGGGAAGAACAACTTCGTCCGTTCGCCGAAAAGGCCCATGGAATTCAAAGAGTCTTGCGGGTCAATCCACGACCAACCACGGTGGACGATTTGGAATCTATTTTGCGATCGGCGTTTTAACAGAAAGTGGAGAGATCAAGAAGGGTTGCATTTGCGCCCTTTTGGGAAGTGTCGCCTTTCACTTTGCGAAAGACGACACTCTCAAACTCGACTCCTACGTTACAGGCCGATTGCTTATCGAGAAGACGTATGTGGTCCGACACTATTCAAACGAAAGAAATGCTCGAACAGGTTCGTGGCGGTGACGACGCAGCCCGTGAGAATCTCTTGCGCCAACACCGCGAGCCGCTTCGCCGGATGATCTCCCTTCGGCTCGACCCGGCGATTGCCGCCCGGCTCGACGCGAGCGACGTCGTCCAGGAGGTCATGCTCGAAGCCAACCGTCGGCTCGACGACTATTTGAAAAATCCTGCGATGCCATTCCCGCTCTGGTTACGGCACATCGCCAAAGACCACATCATCGATGCCCACCGACGTCATCGGCTCGCCCAACGTCGTGGAGTCGACCGCGAACAACCGATGGTTCCCGCTGCCCTCGCCGGTCATTCGTCCGCCGAGTTGGCCGCGCAATTCATGGATCACGAAAAAACGCCGGCCTCTGCGGCCATCGAACACGAGATGCAACGCCGAATTCAATTGGCCATCGTGAACCTTGAGGAGGCCGACCGCGAAGTTATACTTATGCGGCATTTTGAGCAAATGGCCAATCAAGAAGTCGCTCTTGCTCTAGGACTCACCGAGGCCGCGGCGTCGATGCGATATCTTCGAGCCGTCCGTCGGCTCCGGGAACAGCTCAACCCAGGCGATAAAGAGAAGGACGAAGGCGAAGAATGAACAAGTGTACGATTTGTCTTTGGTTTTGGGCTCGTGGAGTGTCGGATTAATACGGCTGGAGCATGCTTCTGCTTTGAGCAGAAGCATGCCACCTACTCTGACATTTTCAATGAGTCTGGGTGGCATGCTTTTGCCCTCAGGCAAAAGCATGGTCTACTTAGCCCTACTCAAACACGACTCTTATTTGATTTGGCACTCCCAGGGGCTTCCGAACAAACCATCAAGCACAGCATTTAATCCATCCAACTTTTCGAAGTTCTCCACACTGACTAACTGCCATGACTAAAGCCGTCTCCAACCAAGACGACACTCGCGACGAACGCCTGGCCGAATTATTGGTACGCATCACCGAACAACGCCAACAAGGTCAACCGCCGAATCTCCAAGCGTTGATGATCGAACACCCCGACCTTGCGCCCGAACTCCAGCAACTGGCGAACATTGCCCTTTTGGCCGAAGATTTCGCCCAGGCGTCGATTGATCACACCCCCCAGCTGAGTTTGGCCGAAGCCCGCGCGTGGCCAGTCGGCACGCTCCCGCGAAAATTTGCCGAGTACGAACTCCGGAAAGAAATTGGGCGTGGTGGCATGGGCGTGGTGTACAAGGCCTGGGACGAACGGCTCAAACGCAACGTCGCTCTCAAAATGATCTTGCGCCGCGAACATGCTTCGGGCGAAGACTTGCGGCGGTTTCGCGCCGAAGCTCAAGCGGCCGCGGGTCTCTCGCACCCGAACATCGTCCGCGTTTACGACGTCGGCGAACACGACGGACAAGCCTATTTTTCGATGCAATACGTCGAAGGACTCACGTTGGGCGAACTCATCGACAAGGCACCCCTCGCGTCGAAGCGTGCGGCGAAGTACATGATCGACATCGCCTTGGCCGTCCATCATGCCCACGAGCAAGGCATTTTGCATCGTGACCTCAAGCCGAGCAACGTTCTCATCGACGCCGACAATTCGCCACTCGTCACTGACTTCGGGCTCGCCAAACGAGTCGAAGGTGGGGTCAGTTTGACCAACACCGGCAACATCGTCGGCACGCCAAGTTATATGTCCCCCGAACAAGCCTCCGACGCTGCCCAATCTCAGGTCACGGCGGCATCCGACGTCTACAGCCTCGGTGCGATTCTTTATGAGATGCTCTCCGGCAGGCCGCCGTTTCAGGGAGCGAACGTGCTCGACGTGTTGCTCCAAGTCCGCAGCGAGGAGCCCATTCGACCACGGCTTTTGAATTCCAAGCTCGACCCCGACCTGGAATTGATCTGTCTGAAATGTTTGGAGAAACGTCCCGAGCACCGCTACAAATCGGCCAAGGAACTCGCCGACGACTTGCAGCGGTATCGACAATCCGAGCCGGTCTTGGCTCGCTCGAGCAGTCTTGTGTACTTCGTCGGACGACTCTTTCGTGAAACGCATCACGCCCCCCTGATGGAAAACTGGGGGATTTTATGGATGTGGCACGCGGGGCTGATCTTTTTGCTCTGCTTGGTCACAAACATAATGTATTGGTCCGGCTTGCGCACCAAAGAAGATCACCTCCCGTACTTGCTACTCTGGAGCGTCGGACTCGTCGTTTGGGGCATGATCTTTTGGAACATTCGTCGCCTCTCGGGTCCGGTGTCGTTCGTCGAAAGGCAGGTGGCTCACGCGTGGGCAGCAGGCGTGATCGCTTCGATTGGGTCGTTCGTGGTCGAAGTTCTGCTTGGGCTGGAGGTACTGATGCTCACGCCGGTCCTGGCGATCATGACGGGGATGATCTTTTTGTTCAAAGCAGGGACCCTCACGGGCTGGTTCTACATTGCGGCGACGTTATGCTTTTTGGCCGCCATTCCGATGTCCCAAGCCCCCGTCAAAGAATTCGCTCCGTTGGTCTTTGGGATCATCTCGGCGGTCGGGTTCTTCGTGCCCGGATTGCGGTATTACCGGCAAAAACGCAACACGTCTGTGCGTAGCGATTGAACCAAAGCGGGAGAAATATCGTCGAAAGATTGTGCAATGGTCTTCCGGACAAGTACAATAGATATAGGCCATTTTGCAAACAGTAGCGCAAGATCAAAAACAGTCATCACCTTGGGATTCGACAGTCTGTATCCCATGGCAGATGATTTCAGGTCTACAAAAATCCATTCTTAACCACAGGACTCTCACAATGGTCGCAACACGACTTTGGCGAGGCACGTTGGCCCTGGCCACGCTTCTCACCGCTGGAATGCTTGTCTCGGAATCGCAAGCCCAGGTCACGGCGCCAGGTGGCGGACTCCAGGGCATCCCGAATCCGTTTGGCACTCCGATTACTGGGACTCCTGGCCCTGGTGTGTCGGGATCGCCCATCACGACGCCGGGCATCCGCG
>CAYYUU010000019.1:12730-17936 GCA_964474955.1 uncultured Alcaligenaceae bacterium
TACAGCTCCAGGTGGCGGGCTCCTGGGAATTCCAAATCCTTTTGGTCCGGCGGGCGGGGTCACTGGCCCTGGCGGGGGGGGAACGCCCATCACGACGCCGGGCATCCGCGGGAACGGGCCGTTCAACGGATACGGTGGATATCCAATCGGACCCGGTTGGTGGGGAGGTCCCTGGTCGAGTCCGATCGGGAGTGTTTACTTCGGCACCGCCGAAATCATCCGAGCCGACAGCGAACGCCAGTTGAATTGGGAGTACCAGCGATATTACCGCCAACTCAACATTCGTGCACGGCTTGTGACGCGAAAAGAAAGGGAGCAACTCAAGAGGTGGCTCTTGGAAAACAAGGTCGGGAATTTGGACATTCAACTCAAACGAGCTGCCGACCGTCTCACCGCGATTCGGAAACTTGCCACGATTGGTGAGATCCGCAACGGGGCCGCATTGAACATTTTGTTGAAAGCCAACCGAAATAAAATTCTGACGCAAAAGGTTCCCAAGGACGTGAAGCTCCCCGGGAAGGTTCTCGCCAAGCTCAACGTCACAGTAGGAAATCAGGGGAGCCTGGGACTGCTTCGCAATGACGGCAAGCTGAACTGGCCGGACGGTCTCCGGGTAGTGACCAACGCCGACCAACGCAAGAACATCGAGTACCAAGTCCAAGCCCTGTATCGCAAAGTGATCAAGGGCGATACGAAGGGCGAAGACATTAGCGGCCTTCGCAAAAACTTGCGCATGGAAATCGACAACATCGAGCGAGCCTTCCAAAAGCGAGCGGCGGATTTGTTGAAGGGAACTGATGGCCTTGGTGGAGCCGAGTACTCTCGCGTTCGAAACTTCCTGGGCAATTTCCGATCGGCCATTCGGGCCGCGGGCACGGAGGGATTGGGCAAGCAAGTTCAGGCTTACCAACAAAAGTTCAAAGATGGAGGGACTGTCGGCGAGGTCGCGAAGTACATGGTCGATCACGGCTTGCGATTCGCTGCTGCGACTGATGGCGACATTGGCGCCTACCAAGCCATGTACAATGGCCTGGCAAATCTTGATTTGCAAATGCTCGACATGACCGCCAAAAACACTCCAGAATAGTCCCCCGGTTTTGGCTCAGTCTTTTGGAGTTCGGTTTGTTCCACAAGCCTGAAGTGTGAACGGAGGATGTTTCTTGTCTTCGCTCACGCTTCAGGCTTGTTTGTATTTCGCTCACGCTTCAGGCTTGTGGCAAAAGAGATTCTAAAACCAAGAAGGGCTCAATGTGCCTTCTAGCGTTGCCGAACACCTCGCCAAGCTGGTATGATGCTCTCCTATTCAGTCAAAACACGCAGATAATACAGGTGGAACGATTGGACGGAGTTCCAAAATTCGATACGCCATTATGGATGTCGGAGGGAGACGGTCGAAAGGAAAGAGTAACGACGGCGTTCCGCTTACTCTGTCGCGAACACCACACCGATCGCCGAGGCCTACCCACGGGAGAATCAGCATGCCGATCATCGTCCAGTGCACCTGCTCGAAACGATTGCGAATTGCCGACAAACTCGCCGGGCGTAAGGTGCGTTGTCCGGAGTGCCAAGCAGTCGTGGCGATTCCAAAACAAGAAGGT
Organism: uncultured Alcaligenaceae bacterium; assembly: GCA_964474955.1. Classification (GTDB taxonomy): domain Bacteria; phylum Planctomycetota; class Planctomycetia; order Gemmatales; family Gemmataceae; genus CAYRFQ01. The sequence goes on from CAYYUU010000019.1 coordinate 14,329, forward strand.
CAACCAGCCTCAGCTCCAGCTGCGACGACTCCTGCGAGTCCGCCCACGCCGCCACCCGTTCCACCATCTCGACCGGCACCCACTGAGCAACCAGCCCGGTCTTCTCAATCCCGACAATCTGAGAACATTCGAGCACGCGATGGTTCGGACCAGACTCGACGAAGAAGAACAAAGTCAGAAGACGAACCTCGCCGAAGTCGCGGAAGTTGGGAACGAGACGACGGGGATGAGTATGACGGGGATGAGTACGACCGGGAGGATCGACGCGGCGATTCTCGACGAGACGAGTCCTATCGAGAAGGTGACGGCCGACGAGGACGAGAGCGATCACGGTCAGGCTGGGAACGTGACGACCGTGACCGCCGAAGCAGTTCCAGACGCGATTCTTTGGATTTCGACGAGGACGATTACGACGATTACGACCGCCCGCGACGGCGTCGGAAGCCGACCATCAAGAAAAAAAAGAACCGGAAAAAGAACAACGAGCCCACAGGACCGGCCGCCATTGGGATCGGGTTGTTCATGATGATTGGGGCCGTCGTTTGGTTCGTAGGCGGACTCATGGTCGGCTTCATCTTCTATTATCCGCCGGTCTTATTCATCATTGGCATCGTGACTCTCGTAAAGGGTGCCATTGGGAGCGAATGAGGTCGATATTTGGGAAAGTTGCGTTTCGCGGACCGAAACGCAACTATCTGAGTCCCACTATTTTCAACGCTGCCTTCCTTTCTCCTTCTGCTCTGGGACATTCCGGGGTAACATTTGATCATTTCTTCGTCGAGATACCACACCCGGATCCAAACCTCTCCCGGAACTCTTCCAAGGGAAGCCTGACATGAATCGTCTTTTCGCATTCCTCGCGTTCGTCTCTATTTTCCTTCCATCACAAGCCCGAGCGAACCAGTCCAATCAGAAGCCGATGAACGTCTTGTTCATTCTCGTGGACGACCTTGGGTGGAGCGACTTGGGGTGTTACGGGAACAGGTTCAACGAAACGCCGAACATCGACAAACTCGCCACGCAGGGAATGCGTTTCACGGATTTTTATGCCGCGGGCCCGGTTTGCTCACCGACACGAGCGAGTATCTGGTCCGGCCAATATCAAGCTCGATTCGGACTGACGGCCCACATCCCCGGACATTGGCGACCATTCGAGAAGCTGGTCGAGCCCCCTTGTGCTCTGGACATGCCGCTTTCGGTCGTCACGATTGCCGAAGCTCTCAAGTCGGCTGGATATCGAACGGGCCACATCGGGAAGTGGCACCTCGGCGGGAAAGGCCATCAGCCGAAGGACCAGGGATTTGATTTTTCGATCGTGACTTCCGGGCGGCACGATGCCAGGAAGTTTCGCACCTCACCGAAAATGAAAGTTGGAAAAGACAAACGCCTTGCCGAATTCTTGACCGACCAGGCCATCGACTTCCTCAAACGAAATACAGACCGGCGTTTCTTTTTGCACCTGTCGCATTACGCCGTCCACATTCCGCTTTCGACCACGCCCGAGTTGCTCAAGAAGTACCAGAAAAAAGTCAAGGTCAAAGGGTATCCGTGCAATCCGAAATACGCCGGATTGTTGGAAGAAGTCGACAACAGCGTGGGGCGACTGATGAAAGCCCTCGACGATTTGGGCTTGGCCGAGAACACACTCGTCGTCGTGACCTCCGACAATGGCGGCTTGATCATGCGATATGACGGTGGTGAAATCGTGTGCAATAACTTGCCCTTGCGAGACGAAAAGGGATCGCTCTACGAAGGCGGAATTCGAGTTCCGTTGATCGTTCGGTGTCCGAACATTCCGACCAAAGGTAACCAGACCTGTTCGGTGCCGACGATCTCGATTGACTTCTACCCGACGTTTCTCGATGCAGCCAACGCCAAGCGGCCAAAGAAGCACGACCTTGATGGACGCAGTTTGCTGCCGCTTTTGAAGAATCCAAAATCAAAGGTGGACCGCTCACTGTACTTTCACTACCCGCACTACCATCACAGTCGTCCTTCCGGGGCGGTGCGTTTCGGAAAATGGTCGGCGATCGAATTTTTCGACACCGGCAATCTCGAACTCTATGACCTGAAGACGGACCTTGGCCAGAAAAAGAATCTCGCTCGTGTACAGCCGACGATTGCGAAGAAAGCCCGTGAGATGTTGCAAACTTGGCGAAGTAAGGTGGATGCACAGATGCCTCAACGCAATCCCGCTTACACTCCTCGAAGAGCAGGCGAGTGGTGGTCGCGTCGACGAATCAAGCCCATCTCTCAGTAGGCAATAGGGGACAGGGAACTGAAGGCATAAAGTTTTTGGATCTTTCTCCACACCTTCGCGTGAGGTTTCGTTTGTCTTCCTATTCCCTATTGACTCCTAACGGCCGGCCCCCATCCTCGCTCCAATCCGATTTCCAGGAACCGGAGGTCGGGCCAGGATGTTCGCACGAGCAAGCCTCTGGACGGCGGTCATAATGCCGGCGTAGCGAGCAAAGACATTAACAGCCGGTTTGGTCGCGTCGACTGCCGGGAGACTCCGGTCAACGCCCAAATAAAGTACGGCGGCATTCCCGCCATTAATGACCGTTGTTCGGTGTGGATTGACGTTCGGTGCCCGGCCGCCACTCGGTAGGGAAAGCGGATCGTTATTGTTCAAGATCACCGCGAGCTTCAGAAGGTCTTGCTGAGAAATCACACCTCGGCCACCCAAATATCGTTTACGCCGGGCGATATGCGTCACGACGTACGACCCATTCGGGTTGATTTGCCAGATCGTCCCGGCAAAGACTCCGAATCCGACCAGTTCGTCGCGAACGATGATGGCTTGCGTGAGTTGGCCCGTTGGGGTGAGATAACGCGTCATCCCAGGCTGGGCCCGGAGTTTGGCAATCGTCGTGGCCAAAGCACTGACGACGGCCTTTTTCTCTTTTTCTTCCTTGGTCTTTCCCATAACGATCTTGACTTGCGCGTTCGCTTGACTTCCGCACAGACAAACGAGCAACACTACGAGCGGAATTCGAAAGGTCATCGGCGATGCTCCTGGACAGATATGAGGCTCAAGTTCCTGATAGCAATGGGCGAGTTGACGTCCTTGACTGCAAACGCGCCTCGAACTCGACTCTTAATTCTGGGGCGTATTGGTCGTTCGGTCAAATCAATCACCGGGGACCTGGCTCCACCAACCGGCCAACGTGATGGCGGCTGTTTCGACACGCAGGATGCGAGGCCCAAGGTCCACGAGTTCGCAGCCCTCTGAGATCGTCATTTGAATTTCGTCATCTGTGAATCCGCCTTCCGGCCCCACCAGGACAGCGACGTTCGTTTGTGGAATGCGCACCACCTGGACGAGTGGGATGGCGGGAACGTTTTGGGTGCTTGGGTGGGCCACAAGAGCAAGACCCCCTTGGTGGAGTTGTCGGCAATACTCCCCCAGTTTCGTGAGCCTCACGATCTCCATCAAGACGTTTCTGCGGCACTGCTTGCTGGCTTCTATGACATATCGTTGTAGTTTCTCTAGTTTATTGTCCCGTGGATGGACCACGGACCTCTCGGTTCGCAGTGGGACGAAGCGACTGACCCCGAATTCGGTCAGTTTTTCGATCAAGAATTGAGCCCGGTCGCCTTTGGGA
>CAYYUU010000020.1:0-13289 GCA_964474955.1 uncultured Alcaligenaceae bacterium
GTTTTGCAGATTTTGATTCTGCCGGGTCTCTCGCGGTTCACTTCGATATGTTTTTTGACCTCCCGCTCGAAAAACGACCTTTCGAAAATGCTCCCGCCAGGGTCAAGAAGTGTACGCAAAAAGCGCAAAAATCAAGGGGAGGCATTTTTGCGCTTTGTGCGTACACTTTTCGCACTTCCCGCTCGAAAAAACATCCACGGAACAATCCATGTATTTCTTGGCCAGGCCACAAACCTATCCTCCGGTCCAAAATCCCAAACTCAGATCTCGGGAATTTATTTTCGCGGCGATCCTTAGTCATATGCCCCCGGTCGATGATCTCCGAGTAACCGCCGTTGTCTTGCGTTACATGCGTCGATCACCTTCGGATTGAATCGCCACTCCAGGTAGGGTGCGAAATGTTGTGCCATCTCGCGCCTACCATAATGGACTTGCAACAGATAACGAGTCTGATCGGGCGTTCGATTCTCACTCCCGCTATGCCACAAGTCACTCCGAAAATACAACACGTCTCCGGCGTCGCAAAGAACCGGTTGCGGAAGTCGACCGTTCCAGTGCAGTTCTGTCCGCTCGGGATTCCGACCCGCTTTGTGACTACCGGGAATAATGTGCGTCGGGCACAGTTCTTCGGTCTGAGGGCTGAGATAAAAATGGGCCGTGCAAAGGAACATCGGCACCCGAATTTCGTCCGGGACTCCCGGTTCGGGCCATTTCATGGGGAGATAGTCCAGATGAAGACCGACACCACAGTGACCCGGATGGCTGCGCCACGCGGTTTCTCCAATGATGTGACAGTTCCCACCGAGCGAAGCCTCGGCCAGATCGATCACTCCATCTCGGTCGAGGAATCGCAACCAAAACGGATCTCGGTTGAACACGTTCTTGTAGTGATCCGTCAGCCCGGTGAAGTCCCATTGAATCGGCTCAAGGTCGTCGATTTTCTCGCGGGCTGTCTGGATTTCCGACGCATCGAGTACGCCCCGGATCAGAGCGAAGCCATCCGTTTGCAATGCCTCGTGCATCCGGTCCGTTTCGGTTGGATCATACGTCGGCAGCTTCTCGTAGAATTGCTTTGGGGGTTGCGACTCGGACTTGCTCCACCACATCATTACACCTCGTTGGTTTCGAAGCGGCTTTTCTCCACCGAACGTAAACCCAGACAACGCACATTTCTCTCTGTCGTTTGAAGATGTCAAAGGAACACGTTACCAATCACTACCAGACACCTCGCCTCCGGCACGTGTGACGATCGCGGCCATGACTTGAATGTTGATCGTCTCCCGGAGAAACTGTACCCGACCATCCGCGAACACGGCGTTCGCACCCGAAGTGTGAAAGGCGTAGACCTCATGTCCATTGTTGCAGTTGATCGCACACGGGCCGAACTCGGACATCCCGTCTGGACTGAAGCCATCGAGGTTGATTGGCGTCCGGATGTTGGCACTTGCCCAACCGGCCACGCCAGTCGTTCCAACCGCCCGCCCCTTCTGCCAGAGTTGTGGCCGTCCCGCGTCCTCCGCGACAAGCAACGTATTGGACGTGCCATCGGTGATGGCGGTGATCCGGCTTCCGTGTCCGAACGTCATCACGCCAGCTCGATTCCCCTGCCAGGGAGCAAGGAGTCCGGTGGCGATCAAGCCCGGATCGACTTCGGCGAGCGGCGAGTAATCGCACGCCCCGTAAGTCTGTCCGGCTTCTGAATTGTCTCTGTCTGCGGGAGCCGACGGACAAAGGAAGACCGGGACAGTCGCCGACACCGCAGCTTGGTTGGCAGAGTCGTCCCATGACTTGTCCCAGACGTATCGCCTGGCCAGAGCTTCCTGCTCGATGTATGGCAGAACATACGCCGCCCAAGCGTGCATCTTTGGTTCAGGTTCTTGGTACGTGGCCGGAGGAAAACGACCATGGTTGTCGTGATAGTGGTGGAGAGCGAGCCCGAGTTGCTTGAGGTGATTCGCGCACTCCGTTCGTGATGCGGCTTCGCGGACCTTTTGAATTGCGGGGAGAAGGAGGGCGATCAGAATGGCGATGATTGCAATCACCACGAGTAGTTCGATCAGGCTGAAAGCACGGCGATGAATCATGCGTGAGAAACTCCTGGTGATTTCGCGATGCGGTGGTGCGTCTGGATCATTGGAAGTATTCTTTGATGCCTTCCAGTACATTTGTGGCGGCAATCGACGCGAGGATGAGTCCCATCACTCGACTGACGATGCTTGCTCCGCCCTCTCCGATTATCTTCGATATCCACCCTGCCGCCAACATGAGCAGATACGCCGCGCCCACAACTACAAGCATCAACACCGTCGTCACCATTTGTTCGACGATCGAATGTCGGCTGTTCTCGGTCAATAACACGACCGCCATCATTGCACCCGGAGATGCGATGGACGGTGTCGCCAACGGAAAAATGGCCGTGTCCTGGAGCGAACGAATCGACTTCATTTCCTCTTCGGGTTTGCCCTCGCCGAATATCATCTTCAAGGCAAATAGAAAGAGGATGAGACCCCCAGCGATCCGAAAGGCGGGCAGCGGAACGCCCATCGCACACAGGAGAATCTCTCCCACGACGATGAAGAACAGCAGCATTCCGGCTGCCGCAGAAGCGGCCACGAGTGCGATTTTCCTTTGCTCGGAAGGCGCGCGCCCTTGCGTTGCCGAGATAAAAACGGGGACCGTACCGATGGGATCAATGACCGCCCAGAGCAGGACGAGCGAGGTGACGATTTCGTCGGAGCTTTGCATTTTACGAGTCTCTCCGGCAGCTTGCCCAGGCTACAGTTTTGGAGTGTCGCCTTTCGCTCGGGCAGCTGTATCAATAAGTGTCGCATTTGGGAAAGTTGCTTTTCGCTCCGCGAAAAGTCAGAAAAGGCAAAGACCTTTTCGCGGAGCGAAAAGCAACTTTCCGATCAACACCTGACCACGACAATTATTGATCCGTCCGCCCCCGCGAAAGAACGCCCGATGTTGGTTTATTTTGGAGTGCGTCAGCTTCGCTGACGCTTTCGTATTGTTGTTTTTGCTTTTGTCTTTGTCTTGGTTGTTGGTGTCCTCAAACTCCCACACTCCGACACAAAATCCAGACAACCACCCATTTCACGTTCCCCGGCCAAAAGACAAAAACAAATAACCGGATCGTCACATCTTTCACATTCCAAGTGGACCGACTACTTTGTCGTTACTGTGCCGAGTGCGGTTTCACTCCATCCGCATTCCGATTTGTGTGGCCGTGATGTTCCTTGTTCATCTGCTCGATCCAATCTTGTAATGTGCTGAACGTATAGGTGAATGGCCACATGGGGTCCGTTTCGACAGACCAAGTAAGATGGACCACCACGAGTGGGCCTTGTGGAGAATCCGTCGCGAACAGGAACTCGTTTGGATCCGCGTCGCATCTCCCGACGGCAGCAAGCTCGCAATGTTTCAGAACATGCCCGTTCGGCATTTCTCGTCGAAGTTCCGCAACCAAGCAGTCCGCGACCTGCTCGCCAAATTCAAGCTCTGCTATCAATTCCCCCCAAGCGAGGGCCGAGGGTTCATGGTCCAACGCCGACCAGGGCGGAAGCCATTGGAAATCGTGAGGCAGCTCGAACATTTTCAACCTTCCCTTTTATCTGGTTGGCTCTGCACCAAACAATACGCTTCGGGCTTTTCGTTTCACCAATTCGGAGGACGCTGGAACGGTATCACTTCACCCATCCGGAAACCTTCTGCAATGCCGGGCGGAGGTGTGGACACCAAAAAGCCACCTTTGGAGCGGACGTACAAACTGTTCTCGCAGTGAGCGACAAAGTACATCTGTCCCGATGGCGAGGTGGTGAAGCCTCCGCAGGTGAGCAACAAACTCTGGGGGGAACTTCCCTGGGCGAGACCTTGCTCGGCCGCGCGAACCATCGCCCGCCACGTCGGTGGCCGTCGACCTGGGGATAGTGACGCAGGAGGCAAGTACGGCGCCGTGAACGGAAATTGATCAACGTGCCAGAGACTTCGCTCGTCGCCTTCCCGAAGCATCTGGCCAGTGGGTCGGCCTTGTTGATCGAGAACGTGACTATCCACGCGACCATTGCGACCATCGCAGAGGACCTGCACCATCTCGGTTGGGGTGACTGCGAGTTCGGCAAACAGGGACCACTCCATGTCGAGCAAGTAGCTCTTCCCCTGGTCATCCATGAACACAAAGATGGTGTGTCCGCTCGTTGTCCCGATGGGGCAAGCAGTTTCGGGCATGAGCCCAACAAGCCGAGGGCGGTCCTGCGGTCCGAGTAACCGCAAGGCCATCTTTGGCGCGAAAAGAACGAAGCCGTTGATACCCTCGACTCCCGCAATCGGCACGTCCAAGGCCAAGCCATGGTGCTCGCGGAGGAACTCTCGCCCGGCGTCGTGCAATCGGAATCCGGCTTGCCCGAGCGTTTGTTCAACCGCGGTGAGGTCACCCGTCCCACCGGCGCGTTCGCCAACGGTTTGCAGGTTTCCCGGCCCTTTTACTGACTTTGGTTCCGATGGTTGTTTCGCTCCGAAGAGTCGCCGTAGCCACTTCATCGCGCCCTCCCTTGTTGAGCTGCGCCAGGATTCCTGCCTCACATTCCTTCGCATTGCCGACCACCGTTTGACACGCCCGATATCAAAACCCATACTTCCATGAGTCATCTCATCATCTCATTTCCGAGGTTCCCAATGAAAGCTATTGGCACAATTGTAATCGTGTTGTCCGTCGGCTTTGTCGTGTTGTGCGGATATTGGCTTCTCAATCCCGATTCGGCTCCAGAAGTCTTCCGCCAGAATATGCCGGAGTTCAAGGTCCCCGAGGCAAATAGTCCGGTGAAAAATTTCCGCGCGCCGCAGTTTTGATTTGTTGAAGGAACATTTCTCGTCGCAAGTGGAGAATTGGGACATGACTTCGGCTGGGAGCAAGAATAGCCGGCACGCTCCAAACCGTTCCTTACTTCGCTCCGGCCGGATACCTTGCTTGAAAAATGGCCAACAACTCAGCCGCTTGTTCCGCGGACAAGGGCTGCAACGCCTTCGTGCTCTTATGAGATTCACGATCCCACGGCTTTCCCGTCAGCATCACGGACAACGTCGGCGTACCCAGCGGTCGCACGTAGTGCCAGCTATCTGGGTGCGTCATCTCGTAATGGAAGTCACCGCTCGACACCATGAGGGCGGCGACCGGCGGCTCTTCCATTCCTGAACCAAACCCGACGGCCATCTCGTACTTTCCTTCGAGGACGCGCATGGCCGATGGCCAGGGGTGAGGATGGAAGAGGGCTTGTTCGCGTTCGCAAGGGTGAATTCGGTGCAAGTAGACGCGATACGTGCGCCACGAAGTCCACAAGCGTTCGACGATCGGAGGGTGATAATCAACGTACACGCTCCGCCAGATGCTCTCGTCCTGAAGCATTGCGGGGAGTTCCTGCTCAAGTTGTGCGAGAACGTCAAGCATAAGAGAGCCTCGAAAGACGTCAGAGGTTCGGCGAGTTGCTTTTCTCGGGTGCAGGCACTTTGCTTTGCAGGCTTCGCCTGCGGGCGAAAAGTCAGAAAAGACAAAGAACTTTTCGCGGAGCGAAAAGCAACTTTCCAAAACCCTCACTGCGTGATTCCCAACCCCTCCAGAAAACTCGATTTGTCCCACTCGACCCAGCTCTCCACGAGCTTTCCGCCTTCGTAGCGGTCGGTGTGGACTCCCGTCCAACTTGTCGTCTTCCCGGTTGCGGAGAGATCTCGAAACGGCCCTGTGTGCTTGGCCGTTATTCGCCATCGAGAACAAACGAAATCGCCTTCGGCGACTTGCAGAAGTACTTCCATTTTCACGTCCGAAAAGCCCTTGTGGAAGTCGGCCACCAGAGCTTTCCATTCTTCGAGCGACTTGGTCGACGTACCACCCGAAGCATCGGGCATTTGGTGGTTGACGTAATTGTCGGCGAGGTAGTCGGCGGATTTGTGCAGAGCGTTGTCGCCCCACAGTTCAAGGAGAAGTTTGGAAGTGGTCTTGTGATTTGAGGACATGGAGAACTCCTGAGCGAAATACGAAGTGCAGCAAAACACACCGCAAGCCGATGTGTTTCTCGTGGGTAAACGATCGCGTTCGGCAGTGGGACAACATGCTTTCCGCTTCCTGCCAAAAGCATATTGTGTCTTCTGATGTGGAAAAAATTGCAGGTATATTCCTTCACACCCTGCCATCAACCTCACGAGAGGTTTACTTTTTCTCCAAAACCCAGATGTTGCGGAATCGAAGTGGGTTGCCGTGGTTCTGAATATAAATCGGACCGGGCTCGGGGCCGACTTTCAATTGTGCTCCTCTCGTCGCCCGCGGGATTTCCACATTCTCCTGAACCTTGACGCCGTTGTGCCAAACCGTCATGCGAGCGTTCTTGACTTTCTTGCCCTTGGAATCAAATTTCGCAGCCGTGAACTCGACGTCATACGTCTGCCACGACAACGGTGGAAAACACATATTCACTTTCGGGTCGGAGATCTCATAGATACCACCGCATTCGTTGTTTTTGCCTGCCAACCCAAACGAATCGAGGATTTGGCATTCGTAACGACCTTGCATGTAAACGCCGCTGTTGCTGCGTCCCTGACCACGAGCGTAGGGCATGAACGAGAGTTTAAATTCGAGGTGGAGTTTGAAGCTCTGGAACTTTTGTTTGCTCGTTATTCCCTGCTGGAGCAGGCCGTCTTTGGTCATCTTTCCACCACGGAAGTTGTTGGCCGACTTTCCGTCGAACAGCACGACGGCGCCTTTGGGGGCTTTCTTGCCAAGGGTCTTGCTCTTGCGAGTGATTTTTTTCAGCGTGCCGAGTTTCACTCCGGATTTCCCCGTGACGGTCACGATGCCATTTTGGATGACGCCCGTTCCGTCTTCTCCCTTGAAAATAGCTTTCTTCCCGTCCAGTTTTCCATTGATGAGGATCTTTTCAGCGCTCTGATCCCAACCAGCACCAGGCAGTCCACCGCGGTACACGACGGCTCGGAACTTCCCGTCCCCCAACGCAATGACTTGCGTGCCGACTTTCACGTCCCCGTCGCTGGTCATCAATGTCCCGACGTACTCTCCCTGAATTGTGAAATCGTGACCGGCTTCTTTGGCCGAGAGATAGGCTGTGCGACGATCTTTCTTCTTACCCTTTTTCTGCGCGGCGTCCGCAAACGAAACCGAGCCAAGGAAAATCAAACCGACGAGAAGCGGTGTAACCCAACGAGCCATGGAAAAATCTCCGAGAAACAGGAAAGAAACTTACAATTCGTGAGTCGTCATTGTCTGACGACTCACGATGCGATGCAACCAATTCTCGGCGTTCGAGCATTTTGCGATTGAGTGTAGTGGGCATACAAAAAGCAGCCACCTGTTGTGCACGCTCCACCCTGACGCAAGCCGCTCGAACCGTTCGAACGCTCCAACGTCCTCGACTCGACCGGTCCCGGACCCTCCAAGCCGTCGTTACCAACCCTGAAGAAGCATCCGAGTGAATCCCACAGCGAGACTTATGCCAATGAGATGATGGAATATACTCCACACGTAATACCGCAACCAGATCTTCGCGGGGTAATCGCACTCCAGTTCGTCCGAATTGCCGATCAGTGTTACCTGACTCCCGACGCTTTTCCATGGAGGGATTTCGCACGCAAACTGTTCTCCGTCCGTCGTGACTCCATGCCCAACGGGAATGAGAACGCGTCGTTTCGCGCTGAGGGCCACTTTCTTGGAAATGAAATCGATGACTCCATTTCGCACACCCCTCGCCTTCTTCCTGGCATAGTTTGCACCAGCCCACAAGAATCCGGTCCCGATGCCAAAGAAGAGCATGGGCATCAAAAGTGCGGTGATAGGAAACATCGAATTGTTCATTGTGGTGATAGAACAACAAAAGGCGAGGCTGCGTCGCTCCGCTCCGAGCCTCACCATAAAACAAATCGGAGAACAATAGATCGCGCGTTCTCAGGAGAGTGGTTCACATTTGCGTTGGGCACAGCGTTTTTTTTTCAAAGTCCCTCGCCCCGCTTACGGGACCCGGGCCAAGAAAGATAACACTGTGGGTGAGGGGTTCTTGGGCGGAGCGGTTCGGAGACGGCGAACTGTACCCAACACAAACGTAAATCGCTCTAATCATTTCAAAAAAGAAACGCTCACAAGCTATCCATGCCAGGAGCAACCCGAAGAGTTACTTCTTTCGGCACACATAGTAATTGTTCATGAAGTCATGATCGAGCGTGTGGACAGAGACGTTCGCGAACCCAGCCTTCTCGAACATTTGCAAGGCCAACTCCTCGCCCCAACACGTGCCCAGTCCGCAACCGGAGTGAGCCAGCGATACAGTCATGCAGTGCATCGTCGAGATCGTGTAGAGAAATGGTCCCACGGGATGGTCGATATTGTTCTCGACATGACTGGAGGTGCGAATGTCCTGGGCCAGAAACACCCCCTCGTCGGTCAGCGCACGCTCGATGCCGGCGAGCATCGCCTGTGGGTCGATTTGGTCGTGAATCGCGTCGAACGTGAAGACAACGTCGAAACGTTTTTCGTCGTCGAGCTTCGCGGCGTCGCGGACTCCAAACCAAACGTTCGCCAGACCGCGTCGCTGGGCCTCGGCATTCGCCCAATCGATGGCATCCCTGGAGAAGTCGTAGCCCACAAAATGCGAATTGGGGAACCGCTGGGCCAAGTGCATGAGGGCCAACCCTCGACCGCAGCCCACGTCGACGGCATCAACGCCGTGTTCGAGCGACTCGGTCAGACCATCGACGAGCGGCAAGATATAATCGTCCAGGGCCGACACGACGGTTTGAAACGATTCTTCGGCCATGACTTCGTGAAACCGATCGAATTTCTCGTAAGGCACGCCGCCCCCATTGTGGAAGCACTCCAAAACGTGATCTTCGATTTTGCCGAACATGGACATGAACTGCATAATGCCGGCCAAATTATTCGGCGTGGCTTCTCGCGTCAACCAGGCCGCGTGTTCGGCCGGCAGGCGATAACTGCGGGTGTGCGCGTCGTGGTCGATCACGCGGCCAGTCACCATCGCTCCGAGCCACTCGCGGACGTAACGTTCATCGAGGTTCGCCGCCTGGGCAATCTCGTGCGTCGTCGCCGGGCGGTCGAGGTGTCGCAACGCATCGAGTAAGCCAGTACGGTGGCCGATGCTGAGCATGAACGTGAGTGCGGCGTCGTTGAGCATTCCGACGACACGTTCGCCGAAGGCTTCATGCCGTCCGGTATCGAATTCGAGAGACTCCGCCGGCTCGTTAGAAGTGAATGGTGTAGAAGTGAGTGTAGACATATAAAAATCTCCTTCGAGTTTTCACGGACATTCGCGGTACAATATAAAAACGGCCTGGGGCCGCCGTGCCCGTCGTTTGGGCCACGCGTGAATCCTACGCGCCGAGTACCGTGTAAGACAATTGACTTGGAGTCAAGTTCGGTTGACTTGTGGTCAAGTCTCGTTGGAGATTCCGAGAAAGGGATAACGATTATGGCCGCGTCAACGAAGGAAAAACTGATCCAGGCAGGGCACGAGATATTCTATCGCGAGGGCTTCCTGGCGGTCGGCCTCGATCGGTTGTTGAAGGAAGTGGGTTGTTCGAAGCAGACGTTTTACAACCACTTCGAGAGCAAGGATGACCTGATCGTTGCCGTCATCGACGAACACCACCGATGGTGGAGCCAGGAAATTCGCGACCGCATCGAACGCGCCGCCGGTCCCGACCCGCGCAAGCAACTGATGGCGATGTTCAACGTCATGGACGACATCATCCACTCGCCGGAGTATCGTGGGTGCATCTACATCAACGCCGCCGTCGAATTCCCGCAGCCGAAACACCCGGCTCACCAATCGGCTCGGAAGGCAAAGGCCGACGGCGTTGCGTTACTCGAAGATCTGGCCAAACGTGCGGGCGCTTCGGAACCGCTCGCGATGGCCCAGGAAATCGACATGATCATGGAAGGCGCGTTGATCACCCACCAAGTCGCTCCCGACTGCGACATCATTGCCATCGCTCGCCGGGCTGCCGAAACGCTCATGGAAAAATATCTACCTGCGACGGTGTAATCCGTTCGTAGCCGCGTGCACAGGAATTAAATACTCAACTCCACCAATCGCGCCAACACTTGCGCCGCGGCTCCACTCTTGAGTGTCTCTCTCGCTCGCTCGGCACCTTCCTTTGGAGATTCCACTTTGCCAGCAACAAACAACGCAGCCGCAGAGTTCGCAAGTACTATATTCGTAGCCGGAATGTCTTCGGCGTCGAAAACTCGTCGGATCAAGGCCGCGCTCTCGGCGCTACTCTCGGCGCGCAGTTCTTCCAACTCGCACGTTGGCAAGCCAAAATCTTCGGGGCTCCAAACAACGGAAGTAATTTCCTCGTCGTCCACTTTGCGAACGTGCGTCCGAGTCGACAATGTAACCTCGTCGAGTCCGTCTTCGCCCCAAACGACAAGGGCGCGACTGCCTCTAAGCTTCGCCAAAGCACCAGCCACCAAATCGAGCAGTTCGTGTCTTCCGACTCCGAGGAGTTGAAAGTTCGCACCGGCAGGATTGGCGAGCGGACCGAGGCAATTGAAGATGGTCGGAATCCCCAGACACTTGCGAATCGGCGCGACGTGTTTCATCGCCGGATGAAAAAGCGGAGCATAACAAAAGGCCAACCCGGCATGTTCCAAGGAAAACCTTGCGGTGGCCGCGTCGCCCTCGATGCGAATTCCGAGCTGCGTGAGCACGTCGGCGCTTCCGCTCTGGCTCGTGACGGCACGGTTGCCGTGTTTGACGACAGGAACTCCGGCTCCGGCAACGACAAGGGCCGTCGCCGTGCTAATGTTAAATGTCTTGAGCCCGTCTCCACCCGTTCCGCAGGTATCCAAAACGCCGTCGGTCCCTGGGTCCCAACGAACCATGTGTTCACGCAAGACCGCCGCCGCCGTGGTCACTTCGTCGACCGTTTCGCCTTTTGCTCGCAAAGCCGCAAGAAACGCACCAGCCTCGACGTCCCCACAATCGCCAGACATCATCCGTTCCATCATGCTTCGCATCTGGTGAGCGGAGAGGTCATGCCCCTGAACTAACGGACCAAGAATATCCGAAACGTTGTGAGGATGGGTCATGTTGCGAGTCAGGAAAAAAAGAAGGGCCGAGGACGCAAATCAACAAACTCGGGCAAGTTTGGCCGCATGGAGGATTACAGACGGGCCAGAGAGCAAAACCGATTTCTTTCTTGAAGATATCGAAAAATCCGCAACCTGCCACAAATTTTCTCTTCCATTGTGTACGGGCGTCTAATATACTTTTATTCAGTTGGACAAAGCTCCATGCTGTGATTTTGGAAACCCAACACAGGTTATCCGCACCATCACCTAACCGACGTAACGGGAAACGGACATTCTGCTGTTCGCGGTACAAATTCATCGGGAGTTTCGATCATGCCAGATTTTAGCCAGCTGACAAAGCGGCAACGAGAGATTTACGACTTCATCAAGTCGAAGATTGAAGAACGCGGGTATGGCCCGACCGTCCGCGAGATCGGCGAATATTTCGACATCAAGTCTCCGAACGGCGTGATGTGCCATTTGAAAGCTCTCGTGAAGAAGGGTTTGATTAACCGCGAAGAGAAATCCGCTCGCGCCATCCAACTCGTCGATTATACCCCGCCCAGTTACTCTCGGGGTTTGCCGCTGATCGGGACGGTCGCTGCCGGTTCGCCGTTGTTGGCCGTCGAGAATGCCGACCGTATCGAATTCGGAGAATTGTTCAGCGATCCGGATTGTGTGGTCGTCAAAGTCCGTGGTCAATCGATGATCGAGGAACACATCGACGACGGAGACTACGTCGTCATTCGAAAACGCAACACGGCCTCCAACGGCGAATGCGTCGTGGCTCAAATCGAAGACGAAGTCACCCTGAAGCGTTTCTACGAGGAAGACGATTTCATTCGTCTGAAACCAGCCAACAGCGAGATGGAAGACATCTGCGTCCCGAAAGAAGCCGTCTCGATCGTCGGCGTGCTCGTCGGCGTCGTGCGGAAGTGCTAGGCGCAGACGCGAAACAATTATTGGGCCGCTACGGAGTATTGGGAGATTTCCCGTCAACGATCGTGCGACCCCCAGAGTCGAAGAAATGGGGACCAACCATGCCATTCTCAAGCGGCAACTCTTGAGGAATGCGATTCATTGTTGAGGAATCGCAAGACAGTTTGTTGGTATTCCAGTCCGCCCACTTCGAATACGTCTTCGTGTCCGGCCTTCGCGACGACGTAGAGTTCGCGAGGTCCGCAACATTTCTCGTAAAGCCGCCGAACGTCTTGAGGTGTCGCGTACGGATCATCGCTTCCCGTCAACAGCAGCACCGGCGCTGGTCCCAAATTGTGGATATGTTTTGCCGGATTCAATTCGTCGAGATGGACCCGTAATCTCTTCTCGGTCATCCAAATCACGCCATCGACGAAGTGGCGAAACCAAATGGGGAACTCCGACCCGATCCGACTGAAGAAAGCAGTTTGGAGGTCGTGATAGA
This sequence comes from uncultured Alcaligenaceae bacterium, assembly GCA_964474955.1. Lineage (GTDB taxonomy): Bacteria > Planctomycetota > Planctomycetia > Gemmatales > Gemmataceae > CAYRFQ01. Next base: position 12,510 of record CAYYUU010000020.1, read on the forward strand.
GTCCCTCCAAGACGATCGAATCGAAACGAACTCCCTGCGAACTCGCAAAACAAATCGCAGCCGCTCCCATCGAAATTCCCAACGCCGACGACGGTTGATTCGGCCATCGTGCTCGAACCAACTCGGCCACAGCTAATACGTCTTGATGTTCGTGGAAGCCGAAACTCGTGAAGCGTCCGCTGCTCTCTCCGTGGGCTCGGTGGTCGAAGGCCACACAGCGAAATCCTGCTTGCGCGAGAAACACTGCTCGATCGAGCATTTGCCCTCGATTCGCGCGCAGTCCATGAAAGAGGGAAACTGTACCTCGCGGCCTGTCCGGGGAGATGACCCAGCCTTGCAACAAGAGTCCATCGGCCGTTTGACATTCCAACGGGTCCGACGACAAGCCATGTTCGCAAGGTAGCAAACTCACCTTCGCACGCCCCATACGCGTGAGCCATTTCGAGACGCTATAAGAAGTCGCAAGATACCCGACTCCAGAACTTGCCACGATCTTTGCGAATATGTCTGCCACAAACGAGACATGATCTTGGACATTTGCCACAGCTACAACTCCTGTGCGCAAAGTAGGTATATGTCGACGGAGCAAGTCCTATCGATGGATATCGATCACCGTCCCTCACATACTTGAGAGAAATAGTGGGATATTATTCCCGGATGGATTAAATAGAGATGTGTTGTTTTGAGCTGCGTGGGCTATCGGATGAACAAGTGTTGCATTGTTGGGGTCTTATTTTAAAATATTTTTTTCGGTAGGAGACAAGAAGATTACTAAAGACA
>CAYYUU010000020.1:13299-17821 GCA_964474955.1 uncultured Alcaligenaceae bacterium
CCTTAAAAAATAAACTTTCAAAACCAACCAACAATGCGACCATATCACGCTCGTCGATCACTTCTTGGCTTTCACGGCAGCCTTGAGAACGGCATTGAGAACTTCGGTTCGTTCGTCCATCGTGGCAACGACACATCGGCCATTGACCATTTGATAGGTAATGATCCAACTGTTGCCTGCGGGCAATCGCGGTTGTTCTGGTTTCGGAACGGAATACGTCGCCCGAATGGGACCATTTGGAGGCAGGGCACCGCGAAGCACGTTCTCGGCAGCGAGAGAAAACGACAGTTCGTTTCGTCCCGGTGCAAACCCGATGGCGGTGTTCGGTCCGCCGCCACGAACGATGGCTAGACCTTTGGCGTTGCGGAACGTGTCGTAGCGGGGGTGCGTCTTTGGGTTCTTTCGCCATTTCGCGAGTTCGGCGCGAACGTCGGCGGTGGCCTTGCGCGCGACCTTGACGATGGCTTCGTCGACCGGCTCCATTTTCGTCACGAAGAAACTATTTTTCCCGGCCTCACGGAGAGTGATGAGAAATTTCTTTCCGACCGGCAGTTGCGGCTGCTTCACTTGGCTTTTGGAATATCTCGCTTTGAAGGTAATGCCCTTGCGTAACGGCCCCTTGATCGGCAGGACTTGAGAGAATTGTAGTTGGAACTGATAGATGGGCGGAAAACTCTCCAGCACGCCGACCAACTTGGCGGACTTGAGTGTTGCCACGGCAATGACGCGAGCCTTGCGGAACTCGTCATATCGTGGATGCTGTTTTTTCTTTTGGGCGGCGGTGAGCGGTTGTGTGAAAACGGCCGCGCTGAAGACGGCTCCGACAAGGGCGAACAAAGAGAATGTTCGGCGCATGCAATTTCTCCTGTGTGCTCTTCCGAAGAGAGTAAAGGGACTTTGGAAAACTTCACCAAACAGACGAGAACCGGCTGGCGATGGATTGGAGGAAGGAGATCGAGGAGCCGCAGGACGGGTTTTGGATAGTTTGCTCGATGAGTGTCGGTTTGAGAAAGCACCTTTTCCAAACCAACTTTTCGCGGAGCGAAAAGCAACTTTACCAAACCGACATTCAGCTCCCATCATTGGATGGATTCGCCTCGCGTTTTCGCAGTCGTTCGGCGATGAACGTATCCACGAGGAGTTGGCCGAAATGATAGAACGCTATCGGCAGGACGGCCAACGGATAGGTTGTTCGATAAAACGTATCGAAAAGGAGGAGGGCGACCGGGAGTGTCTTTTGGCTGGATGCGAAGGCCACGGCGACCTGGTCCGTTCGGGCGAATCCAAACGTCCGACTGCTCACGAGCCCGACCACCAATGACACCAAATGCACGACGACCGGCAACGCGACGGACGCCAGCACAAGCGGCCCGGTGATGTCCTCGGGACTTTCCTGGAATCGCGTCCCCATGTTCGCGCAAGCCTTCCAAACGATCAACAAGATCGACAATTGGGCGAGCGAACTGAGGAACTTTTTTTGGTCCGTCGCAAACTTGGCCGCAGGTTTATAGAGCCGGAACAATTGCCCGAGTCCCATCGGCCCGAGCATCGACCAGAACAATTTCCAGGCCATCTCCCAAGCATTGATCTCGACGCCGGTTCCCGTCGTCGAGGCCAACCAGGCCGTGGTCGCGACGACGCTCACGCAAGTCGTCCACACAATGACGAGCAACGCCGTCGCCTCGTTCCCGTCGGCCATCCTTGTCCAGATGACGACGGAGGCCAACGTGCACGGACCGCTCGCGATGATCAAAAGGCCCACCGTGACGTCGGGAACCGGAGACAAAAACCGCGACAAATAGGCGAGAGTTGGAACGACGGTGTAACTCAAGAGCGTGGCCCAAAGTCCGGGCCACGGTCGCAAGAGGGCAAGCCGCAAGTCGTCTGTGGGAAGAGTCCAGGCCATCAGAAAGAGGCCCGGACCAATCACGAGTTGGGGCGTGATTGGCGAGGTCCAAGCCAACGCCGCTGGAGCAAACCAGGCCAGCACGACGCCGCCGAGGATGCCGAGTAAGAACCAGCGTTTTTGCAGAAACTCAAGCATCCACGCCCCAGAATTGCCAAGAACACGAGCGCCCGCTAGATCATGACTTCTTCAATCGCAACGATGCGCCGTGGGCGATCCAATCGAGACTTCCCCCCTGATCGAGTGACGCGAAGACGTTATCGATCTGTCGTTGGATGCGTCCCTGGGCCCGGTCCCTCGCGTCCGTCCGGAGGCTATCGAAGGGATACGATTTGTATGCCCCTTCCAGCAATTTTCGCCGGGTCTCGACCAGCGCAGGAAGCTCGCGCCATTGTTTGATTTGGTCAAGAAGGGCCCTGAGTTTCTGCTTGGCCTCTTCGGATCGTTTGAGCCGAATCAACACGTCGGCGCGTTGTAATTGCATACCCGCGGCTCGATTCAACTTTCGGAACAACCTGGCACATTCCTCCCACGCGGGTGGCGTGTACTGCATTCGGGCGACTTGGTTGATGTGTTGTTCGATGTCCTTCGGCGAAACCGTTTCGACCTCCAGGTATTCGCGGGCATAGTCGGCGGCGTTTTTCCAACTGTCGCTGACTTTCTTGGTGGTCCAGGGAGGTATCCGATTCTCCAACTGTTTATTCCACTCGATGCGGGCTTCGAGTTGCTCGGCAGACTCTTGCCAACACTCCGCCAACAAGAATCGTTGTTCTTTCACCAATGTCGACCACCCCACCGTCAGGAGCAGTCGCGTTAGCCGCCGTTTCGGTTGATTTTTCGGCAGCGTTTGGGCCTCGCCCTTGATGGCCAACAATTGGTCCGCGAACTCGTCTCGCCACAACGAAGTGAGCAGCTTCGTGCGTCCTTCCGGATTTTTTGGCTTCTTGGAGTACGCCTCCGCGACATCCTCTCGCCACTTCGCCAACTCCGCTTCGGTGAATCGGTCGCTGTCGTAATGGTCGAGCACCCAGCCCAATTGTTTGAGGGGCAGTCGGGCCGAGTCGGAGTGTCCCTGGATCAACTCACGACGGGGCATTACGAGATATTTTGTAACGAGTTCGCCCATCTTGTTGAGCAATTGAGCCTTGACGCCGGGGGGAACGTTCTTGTCCCAAACCTTCGTCTGGAAATTTTCGATGATCGGCGTGCGTGGGACGACCTCGTTCTGGCATTTATTTTGGAAGGCTCGCCCGGACGGGGTATTGGCCGAGACTTGCTGGAAGTTCTGCATGACCATGACGGCAGAATCGTACGATTCGTCGCTGCCTGGTTGGGTGGGGCGGTGCCAAACGTCGATGTTCCCGCCCGACGCGGCGCTGAGGTCATTCCATTCTTTCTCGGGAGACAGGCCCAACTCGATTTGCGAAGTAGCCGACAAAAACTCTTCCAGAAACCGCATCCTCGCGGACATGGCCGAGAACGGACACGCCACCAAAACTTGGAGTTTGGCGACGTCGTCTGAATCGAGCGGAGCCGGATACCCCGACTTCTTCGAGAACCGTTCGAGCAACTTGGGATTCTTCTTGAGATCCTGGAACGTGGCGATTCCTTTTCCATCGGGGCTGGCAACGGGAGTTCCAAGACGCGTGTCGAACAGATAAATGTCTCCGGCCTTTTTGTCCTTCTGGGGAATCAAAACGCCCGCGAAGACGAACCGAGGTCCTTTGGATTCCTTGACCGAAACGACGCACCCTCGCAGTCCGAGTTGGCGGACGAGCGAGAGGAACACCAAAGCTCGTTCTTCGGCAGACCCGCTCCCACGCTCCAGCACGAAGGATGGAGGGAGAATTGTCAGAAATGGCTCGTTCTGAAAGATCGATTCGAGGGGATGGATTGGCCGCGAGGTGCCACTGATCGGCGGAACGAATTGGAGGGAAGTGCTATCGAAATTGACTCGACGCATGGCCCAGTCGAAGCCCAGTTTGGCTTGTCGCAATGGCGGCAGGTCCCTCAAACGCAGGCTCTCGTACACTTCGCGGAGCTGATAGCAAAACACCAAATGTAATGCATCCCCGACGGTAAACGTCGACTTGCCGAGCAACTGGATTTGGGTGCCATTGAGGTGATATTTTTCGGCCAAGAACGTTTTGTTTGGTGCGTCGTCGCGAATCTTATCAACTTCCTTGGGTGATTTGATCAGCCAGGTGTTGACGAGAGTCCGAAGTTCGTCGGCCGTCTTGACATTCAGCTCGCCGCGATAGGCGATCTTGGCGATCTCTCGGCGGATGTCGGTTTCTTCCGGAGGTGGTGGTGAGTCGTTGGAGGTGACGGGACCTTTGCCGCACCCGCCGAACTGGGTAAACCCGATGCCCGCCAACAACACCACAGCAATCGCGCCAATCCAGTATGCTCGGTTCTTCATGTCCAGCTCATTAACGTGTTTTGGAAATCCAGGTGAGTTTCGGGAGCGTTCAGAAAACATCGTGGGGAAAAAGGTCACTGGGGCGTGGAACGCGAAATTTATAGGTCCATTTTTCGGGGCAAGTTGTTTTTTTGTAGGTTGGGGCAAGCTGAGCCTAAGCGAAGCGAAGGAGTTGCATGCTGCGAAGCAGCAGT
>CAYYUU010000021.1:0-17801 GCA_964474955.1 uncultured Alcaligenaceae bacterium
TCCATGTAGGAGATAAATCCGGCGCGAACTTGGTGGCCCAGTGGCTCCTGTCGGAATGTAATCGCTACCCCGGAAAGCCTCAATTCCCTACTCTTCCGCAAGGCCCGCAAATTCCAGACCTGAGCCATCCTATGGGGCAGTACGTCATCGGCTGCGTTTGGCTCAGCATGAGAACCACACCAATTCCGAAAAAGGCGCCGAGTTCGACGACCTTCAAACAGACCGTCTCGTATCTCCAGAAGGCCGCAGCAACGCACAAGACGCCCATGCTGTTCTTGTACAACGAAGACGTCGAGAACGACCGAAAGGTGGGACAAAGCATGGTGAGAAACCTCTTCAGCCTCAAGGGCAACCAGACCAAGAGGGAGGAAGCGCTGAAGAAAATATTGGAGAAGTATTACACGGCCGGGCAACCGGTCAAAGGAGCCAAGGAACTGCAGGGAGCAGAACTCCTGCTCAAGAGTGGACTCAACAACAAGATTACCGGATACCTCAAGGCAGTCGCAGAGAAAAAGAAAAATGGCCCCAAAACTTGGGCCCTCAACCAAAAACAATACTTCTGGGTCTACTCCCGAGTTCGGTGGGCGCAGGCAAACGATTTGAACCAGGCCATGTTCAACTTCAATTCGTTTTTGGGATTCCCGACTCGATAGCTTTGCGTTCTCGTAACCACCAAGTAGGCCCACCAAGAACGATTCTTGGTGGGCCTGTTTTCATTTCCCCCGAGGGTGAAATTGTTGGTGGATCGATTTGAGCCGTTCGTGGTCGACGTGGGTGTAAAGTTGCGTTGTTTGGATACTCGCGTGCCCAAGTAATTCTTGGACCGTGCGGAGGTCTGCTCCACCCGACAACATGTGTGTCGCAAAACTATGCCGCAAAGTATGTGGACTGGCCTTGGGATTGAGCCCCGCCCGTTTGACGTATTTTTTGACTAACATCCAAACCATCTCTCGCGTGAGCGCCTTTCCGCCACGACTGACGAACACGGGCGACGCATCCGGGGCGGCCTTCGTCATCTTCGGGCGGAAGTCCGCCAGATACGCCTCGATGGAGGCGACGGCGTGTTTATTCAGGGGCAGGATTCGTTGTTTGTTGCCCTTCCCGGTACACTTGCAAAACTCCGATTCGAGATACAAATTATCCATCGTCAAGCCGACGACCTCCGACACACGGCTCCCCGTCGCGTACATCATTTCGAGTAGCGCCTTGTCGCGCAGATAGAACCGGTCGAGTGAGTTCGGCGCGGAGAGGAGTTTGTCCACACTCTCCGGACTCATCACTTGCGGAATTCGCTCCCACAATTTCGGAGACGCCAACAAGTCAACAGTATTCTTCTGCACGCGCTCCTCCAAACGAAGGAAGCGATAGAACATTTTCAAAGCGACGAGGTGGCGAGCAATGGTCGGAGGGGCCAGCTTTTCCTCCCGTAAGTAACTGATGTAGTTCGTAAGAACGCCGACCGTCGGCTTGAGGTAATCATGGAGTCCACCATCGTTGACCCAAAGCGCAAACCGATCAAGATCGCGGCCATACGCCAACACTGTGTTCTCCGCGAGCCCTCGCTCGGCCTTGATGTAGTGGCCGAACGCACGGAGGTCGTCATTGAGTTCGTGAAACTGCAGCGATGGGTCCAATGGTTTCGCTCCGTAGGTATACGCGGCTCGCGTGTACTTTTGTTTTTCGTAGTTCCACGCGGCGTTTCTTTGTCCGGTGGCATGCGTGGAACTACGCCAAGCTCAACAGCGGAACAAACATTTATCCGCCGTATTTGCCATCAACGTCTACGGCTTCAACAAGTATTCTTCGGCACGACAGACCGGAGACTGGAGAAATGTGGAGTAAAAAAGTGAGTCAGGACGAGACACAAAGAAAACAATCGGAATCGTAGTTCGAATTGTCTTCTTTGTTACACCTTCTATCTCTCTCAAGCAAGAAACCGACGCATCACGAGCGCTGCGTTCTGCCCGCCGAAGCCAAAGCTCGTCGAGAGGGCCGTCGTGATGGGTAGATCGCGAGCCTGATTCGGAACGTAATCGAGATCGCACTCGGGGTCGGGCTGGGTGTGGTTGATGGTCGGAGGTATGACCTGATGCTTGAGAGTCATGGCAAGGGCAATGGCTTCGACGGCTCCGGCGGCTCCGATCAGATGCCCGACCATCGACTTGATCGACGAGAGCGGAAGTGCCTGTGCGCCCTCCCCAAAAACAGTTTTCACAGCTTTGGTTTCCATCAAATCGTTCAAGCGTGTGCTCGTGCCGTGGGCGTTGACGTAGTCGATGTCGTGCAGGTCGACGCGAGCTTCCTTCATGGCCGCCCGGATGGCCTGGGCAGCCCCGCGGGCTTCCGGGTGCGGTTTGGTCACGGCAAACGCGTCAAAGCTTGTCCCCATCCCCAACACTTCGGCGTAAATCGTTGCCCCGCGTTTCCGGGCGTGCTCGAAGTCTTCGAGGACGAGAACCCCGGCTCCTTCCCCGAGCACGAAACCATCTCGGTGGACATCGAACGGACGCGACACTTCCGAGGCAGGTCGTTGGCCGCGACTCAAGGCCCCCAAGGCCGTGTAGGCCAGGAGCATCCACGGATCAATCCGGCTGTCGGCACCGCCAGCCAAAACGATCTCCGCATCACCGCGTTGGATCAACCGGGCGGCTTCGCCGACGGCTTGCGTACCGGCCGCGCAAGCCGTCGTGATTGTGTTGTTTGGTCCCTGGGCATCTAACGCAAGGGAAATGTGGGCCGAAACCATGTTCGGCAAGTACTTCAAAATCCATAAAGGGAATAATCCTTCGATGCCGTTCTGGCCAAGGAGTTCGGCCCGCAGCTGGCCCGAGTCGTCGCACGCCTCCGCCAATTTCTCGGCCACTTCGGGCAAATCCATGGGAACGATTCCGGTGCCCATGACGACGCCGATTCGTTCCGGATTTTCTCGATCCAACTCGAGTCCCGCATCTTCGACCGCAAGCCCTGCCGCACCGACAGCGAATCGCATGGCCCGGCTCATGATCTTCAGGCTCTTGCGCTGCGACTGCGGCAAGAAGGGCGTCGGGTCATAATCGTTGATCTCTCCCGCAATCTTGACGGGATGGCGAGAAGCATCGAAGCTCCGGATTGGTTTGACCCCACTGACGCCTTCGACACAGGATTTCCAAAATGCTTCCTTGCCCACACCATTCGGCGCAACAACACCGAGTCCTGTCACGACCACTCTTCGCATTTCGCGAACTCCCCTTTGTGGGCAACTCTCTGGGGCCCAGTCCCCTTCGTTCGTCGTGCATTCGCTCGTGGACATCCTCCACGGCCTTGGGTTTTGGAGGCTCCTTCCTATGCAGCGAAAAGATCGCTTTCCTTGTTTGGTTGATGATGTAAAGAATTGAATTTTCTATCTTGCCCAAGCCACCTTCATTTAATCATGTTGGCATAGTTCAAGCAACTCTGGGAAGTTTGCATTGTTTGGATAAAAATAGTCTGGTTGTAGGTTTGGAGAGTGAAAACAAGACGAGACAGATGAGTGGGTTGTTTGGTTTGCTGAAAGAAAATGGGTTACGGTGGTTACGCTGTTATGTGCTGCGAACGAGCGGCTCGGGTAAGACATAAACGTGCGGCAACGGAGATCTGTTGATGCGGATTTTTCCGGAGGACAGGACAGGTTCCAAACCGGTCCTACGCAACAAAAACGGAAATGACTTTTGCGGCGAAGCTAACTCCACTTCCGCCGAACGGCCTCCACGTCCTCCAAATCGTAGAAATGGTTAAAGTATTTTGACTCGCACATCTGCTCGACGTAACTTTCCGGGAAGGTGACGAGTTCCTGAAATCGCTGGTATGTCTCCGCGTAATTCTTTTCCGCACCGATGTTCGTGTTGACGAGAGAGAACCCATCGATTCCCAGAAACTCTGTGATGTGATCTATCTTTTCCAAGTCCGGCAAGTCGTGTCGCATCACCAACAGCTCAATACCCCGGGAAGCAAACGAGCCAACACCGCATTTCGGAAAGGCAGTGGCGTATACGTCGATTCCGAGATTCTGCCCGATCTGGTTGTCGAACCACTGCAGAGGAATTTCGTGACGGTAGTTTTGGAGGAACAATGACCGAAGCGTCCCGAGCGAAAAGTGTTCTTCCAGGCAAGGAACGCCCATGTCTCGCTCGAAGTTGTGAAAGAACGATGCGACATTCCGCCCGATCGGATCGCGTGTGAGCGAAATCACCTTCAACGAGATTTCTTGTTTTCGAAACACACGAACAAGGCGGCGGACTTTCGGATCGTGATGCCTTTCGGAGAAACCGTGCGTGTGCACGACAGCACCAGGATACGAGCCTTGCAGGGACGAACAAATCGACGTCGACCCGACCTTGCCCATTGTGTACACAAGAACCGGTGGAGCTTGTCGGATTCGATATTCGAAGTAGGCCATTTCTAGCTTGGCCCGAATGGCCCGGATTGGCTTGCCGACAATTTGTCGGATCGGTTGTGGGAGAACGCGTTTCATCGCTTCCATGCGTGATGTCCTTTGGAGGCTCTGCCGATCGAGAGGAACGCTTATTGTTGCTGGGCGCACAACAATAACGACTTCTTGGCATTTTCGACAAGCCTGAAGCGTCAGCGAAGCCCAAAGAAGATTCTTCGCTCGCGTTTCAGGCTTGTATCGACACAATGCCCTCTAAAATCCAAAGGCACTCGAGCAACAAACCAACTCGATAATCACATTCCCTCGCGATATTCCCGCAGAGCCTCTTCGAGTTCCAACGCCGAAGAATACCGATCCGTCGGCTCGGGACTCAGGGACCTGAGGCAGATTGTTTGCAGTTCGTCATCGATGCGAACACGTCGATAACCGGCCAACGAGAAGTTGTGCCCTTGGAACCCGTCCAGGATTTTGAACGGAACTGCCCCATGGGGAACAATCTCTCCGGTCAGCAACCGATAGAGAATGGCTCCGAGCGAGTAGATGTCCCCGGCGCAGCCAATTGCTTCAACGTCCGCGGCGACTTGCTCCGGCGCCATGTAGGCGGGGGTCCCGGCGAACGAAGGCGTCCGACTGTGATCCGTTGTTGTCATGTCCCACGCCAGGTCGAAATCCGTCAGCAGTGGTTCGGCATTGCAGAGTTTCACCTCGGACTCCGTGTCCTCGGATTTCGGCATTCGCATCAACACATTGCCCGGCTTGATGTCGCGATGTACGAACCCTTGAGTGTGAACAAAGTGCACCACGTTGGCCAACTTTTCGACGAGTCGCGCGGCCTCTTGCGCGGGCCACGCCCGCATCGTCAAGTGCGATTCCAGACTGCCCCCTTCCACGAACTCCATCGCGAGATACGGGCCGTGGGCACACTCGCCGATGCGCGAAACGGGAATGACATTGGGGTGACACAATCGTGCGGCGAGGTGGGCTCCCCAGCGGAATCGTCCCTCAAGTTCGATAACCCGTTCCTCCGTCCGCCAGAGCATTTTCATCGCCACGGCTTCTTTGGTTTGGATGTCTTCGGCCAAATACACCACGCCCGTTCCACCACGCCCGATCTCCCGATCGATCCGATACCAGGGCACATGAGGAAGGTCTTCCATACAATCCCTCAGGATGTGTTCCACGGACGGAAGGCCTGGCGAAATGTTTGGCCAGAACTCCGAGCGCAGCTGCTCTCGGATGACATTTTCCGGTTCCGTTGATGCAAGTCGGGAAGCCAAGAGTCGCTCGCGTGCACAAACTTTGAGGTCAAAGAACGCCTGGATGTCTTGGGATAATTCTGGGAACCGCCGGACGTACTCGTAGCGGAGGGAATCATCCGACCGCAATCGGATTTCGATTTCGCTCAAGATGAGGTCCGCGACCATCACAGAGTTCGAAAACAACCCCGGAAACCAATCCAGATAGTCTTCGACCCACAAGGGCACGCCCGAAAGCCAACGCAGTCGCTGGTGGGCTCGTAAGCCTCGCATTTGCTCGATCTCGGGCAAGTTCGCCAGCTTCGCATGCAAACGAGCCAGCCCGCTCGGCGTGAAGTCCACTGTGGCCATCGACGACACATCCGTCGTCCGGAGAGCTGCAAGTTGGGGTACGGGATCAATTGAGTCCATTGGGAACCTCGCCTAGTTCAAAGTTTGTTTTCAGTTCGAGCCAGGGTGAGCATCAGGAACTCCAACGATTGAGCAGTCTGGGCGACTTCGCAGGGTTATCCACCGCGAAGATTTCGTTCATCCGCAGTCAAGGTGTTGGTCGTCAAGAACGCCACTCAGGCACTGAGGGGGAAAACCTTGGAAGGTATTCGTGCCTGAGGTGAGAACCCGGCAAGCAGCTATCCCGGTCAGTGGCTTGTCCCTGCCACAACCTCGATTTCGAAATGGAAAACTGCTCACGAACCAACGTGCGCGCAAGGAGTACCATCGCTCTGAAGAAACAAGCGGGAGATTTGGTGATAGGTGATGTTTTTTTTCGATAACTGTTGAAAAAACGCGAGGTCAGCCATCGGCTGCCGTGGTGGCGAAAAAATCCGACAACTCCGACGGCTACTTTTTGGTGGTGTTTCAATCAGACGAAACGGAAGTGTCTTAAGGCAAGTCTCGGTTCTCGCAAGAAAGGAAGTAGGGAACCTCGAAAAAACAATAGGACACGACCTACAGGTCCAAACCAACGAACTTCAAACTGAGAGTTCTTGTCTCAGCCGAAAACTTTTTTCCTTTTTTTGTCCGGCTTTCTGTTGTTCCGTCGCTTCTTCTGGTAACGGCAAACAACTCTGACTCAGAGCCCGCCGACTTCCTGGCCGAGCGGCGCGTTGCGATCTTTTTGCGCGCTGATCTTGATCCATTTGGCAGAGCCTCCATTCGGTTCCCAGACAGGAGGCGATTTGAAGCAAGCTCGGCGCGTGTGCGTCGGGTAAGGGAGAACGGGGACCTGCTCCACCTCAATGGGACCTCATGAGGTGGTGGCGGGCCTCGTTTTTTTATTTCTCATACGGCTTGAGAACATTTCTCGCTTTCAAGTCATAGCGACCGCCCGCCTCCAAAGTAACATAACGAATGGCTTTTTTCTTCCTGGGCAACTGGGCGTTGTAGAAATACACCTTTCCCCGCCCGACCACGTCAGCGACGGATTTCTTGACGATGATGGCGGTGGATTCATCAATACCGATGCCTAACAATTGCGGATATTTTGTGACGAGAAAATCCATGTCTTTCAACCGACGTCGTTGGCTGAAGTGCTGGTCAATCGCAACTCCTTTGAGGAAGCCCAAACCGCGTTCGTATCCTTCGGCGACAATATTACGATTTCCGTAAACGGCCCCACGAGCCATATAATCGGCCTGGATCGATGCTCCCGCCGACGATCCCATGATCACCCCATTTCTCTCCAATACCTTGTGCATCAACTTGTGGACTTTGGTGTCTTGATAGGCATCGACGAATCGCCACTGGCGTCCGCCTCCGAACCAAATCCCCGTTGCTTGTTGGAACGCCTCGATGTATTCGGGGCTTTCGACTACGTCGCGAGTTCGTCCGGGAAGGACCGTGACTGATTTCGCGCCGAGCTTTCGGAAGAGCCCGGCCAACCGGCGCTGGTTCGAAATCGGATCGGGCTGAGCTGTTGGCAAAATCAAGAGCTTCGCCTTCGGACCGCCGGCCAAGTCCACGAATTTCTGGTAAAGCCCTTTCGGAGTTCCGCCTCCGCCAATGATGATCAACGTCCCGCGCTTCACGAATGGAATGTCTATTTTCTTCGGAGGAAACTCCGCACCTGCTCGGGCACGTGCCGACCGACGTAGCGTTGTGAGATCGGTGTATTGCCGAGATTTCTCCAGCACTTGCCGCTTGGCGGGCCAAGTTTTTGACGCCGCCAGATGAATCGTGACGTTCCCATCGATCACCCAAAGCCGCCGACCTCGCAAATAGAGCGCTCCGCTTTCCCCAAATCCGTAGCCGACGTAACTGGCGCGCGACTTAATCACGGAAGCCAAACCAGACTTTTGTTTTTTCCTCGCGAAAGCAAAAACGGAGTCGGGAAAGAGCCCCAAACCGGAGCCGATGTTTTCCAACTCGGCCTTGTCCGAACCAAGGTGTTTCTCCGCCAACCAAAGTGTCGCAGTTCCCGAACTCCCTACGACTCCACCGCGTGCCAAGACCTTGCGGAGGTGCGTGAGGAGTGTGCGTTTCTGGCCATCCGTCAGTTCGCCCGCCTTCGACATACTCGCAAGCCAAACACCGTTGGCTTCATGGAGCATTGTTGTCAGCTGTTGTTTTTGTTTGTTCGTTTCTGGAAAAACGGCGAGCGAGAAGGAAACTTTCTTCGTCGATTCTTGCGCCTGGAGAGTCGCGAGAACTTTTTTCGTTTGCTTCGAGTCCTTCCCCACCGCAAGAACCACGACTTGAGCGTTTTTCTTGGGCAGAGCCGTCGCAAAGAATTTGACTGCGTTCTTGCTCACCGGACCCGCACCGCACAAGACAAGATGTCCCGGTAATCCTTCGGGAGCGATCCGAGTCACTTTTCTAGGCTCCCCGGGTTGGGGAGTGTCGGCACGAACGACAGGTTCCCCTGCGGCGAGAAGAAGGACGCAAGCCAACGTCTTGATAATTGTCAGTGAAATTAACATCTTGCTTTGGTTATCAGATGTTCGTCGCTCGAGGACTTTTCCGGAGTCCTGAAAGGACGGCGATTTGCTAGCTTGGGACGACGTCCCAAGTCTCTGGGAAGCGAGCGATGTTTGGGTCGGAAAGGAAACCATGAGCCTCTCTATCGCGAAAATCAAGGATTATGCTGAATACTAGTTCTTTGAGATTCCAAACCAATGTAACGAAACTACACACGATATCAATGAGCCATCGCGCTTTGGAAGAATCGCTTCACCGTTCGGCGCGAACATTTCTGGCTTGTTGTGTCTCCCTGTAAGTGTCCGAGCTGGGAAAGTTGCTTTCCGTCATCCTTTCTGGTTTTGGCGGCTCGACAGATTCGTGTACAATCAAACTCCACCGCGTTTCCCAACGGCCATTCCTCCACTCAACACGAGCATAGATTTCGATATACACATGGACCAGCACGAAAAACGCGAATTGCGTAACTTGAAGCGTTCCCTCAAACGCAAGGGAACGAAACGACGACGGCAACACCTCAAACGGGATTTGCAAGAAAACCCCGAAGAAACGCACCTCACGGAATTCGAGTTCGACCGAGATAGTTCCGAGTGGCTCAACGGGATCGACAACGACCGCACTCGCCGCCGCTCGCAAGACTCACAGAACGAAGACGACGAGTAACGCTGCTGCAAAGCACTCGGAACGTATTTGTAGGAGCCCCGCGCCATGCCTCGCCCGCCGTTGGTTGTCGTCAAGGTCGGGGGAAGTCTCTACGACATGCCCGATCTTCGAATACGATTGCGAGCCTGGCTCGAGTCATTTTCGGATTGTGTCGTGTGCATCGTCCCCGGCGGAGGCAAGACCGCCGACGTCGTTCGCGACTGGGACAAAACGCACGATCTCGGAGAGGAAAAGGCGCACTGGCTCGCCCTCCGCTCACTCTCGTTCAATGCACATTGGCTCGCCGAGTTACTCCCCGGATCAGCTGTCGTCTCCGATCTCAGCGAACTTGCCATACACCAAGAACCGTTTCTGGCCGTTCTCGATGCATTCGCCTTTGCCCTCACGGACGAGCGACGCCCCGACCACCTTCCACACATTTGGGAAGCTACGAGCGATTCGGTAGCGGCGCGAGTCGCCGTGGTCTTCGGGGCGGACGATCTCTACCTCCTCAAATCCGTGAACATCTACCAACCCGAAGCACAAGCGAGGGACGCCTTACACCAACCCGAAGCGCAAGCGAGGGGGACAGAGCACAAGCGGGGAACAACGCGTTCTTTCGCGGAGCGAAAGCCGACACTCAAAGACAAAGACAAGCGTGCTTTCGCTCTGCGGAAGACGACACTTCCCGAACCACACCAGCCCGAACCGACGACTTGGACCGACGCCACCAAAGCCGGTCATGTCGATTCGATCTTTTCCTCGATCGTTGCTCAGTCGCCATCGCTCCGAATTCACGTCATCAACTTCCGCCTATAGACACCCCACCATGCACAACGTCAACAAGTCGACGAACCTTCTCTTCGCTGATCGTCGAATCTCTTCCTCCGACACACGCGGCCCCACGCACGGCGAACCAATCGGGCCGAACATCGCGTAACTCGGCAACGTCGTTCAATCGCAAGGAACCGGCCAACGCCAAACTAACGTCGTGCGCATGACATTGACAGCAAACCGCGACGAGTTGTGATTTCGAGAGCCAAGAAAGCAACCCCTTCCCCCGGGATTTGTCGAACGTATCAATGAGCAGGACGCTTCCCGATCTGCCGCAAGCAAAGTCGACGACGTGTTGAACGTCGGGCGCTCCAACAGCATTTCCCTCGGCATAAGCAACCGCGACGACGCCAGGAGAATTGTCGCGATTCTCGGTTTCCCGGATGACGCACCGAAGTGTCGCCCTCCAGTCAAAGTTTCCACACAAGCCCCATTTGACGAGCCAAAGTTGGTCCGGGAGATCACGACACAGCTGGGTTGTCTCGGATAGGTTTTGGCAATGATCGATCAGTTCGCCTAGTGCCGCACTCACTGGAACTCGTCCATCGACGACTCGCACAACGTCACGAATCACAGCCGGATTCGCCTGCCCGAGTGGGCCGTTTTGCGGTTCTTTCACGTCGATGACGTCGGCCCCACCTCCGAGGGCAATCTTGGCTTCGAGGGCCGATCGAACGCTCACCAAAAGACGAGGACCTGATCGGTTTTGTGGTGTTTCTTGATTGAGTATCATGGGTTAATCAACTATCTGGTTCGAACGAGGACCATTTGGTTGTGGACGCTGGATTGACGCTTTGAATTTTTGAGCAGGCTGGGAAACGCGAAATAAGTGATCGTCCGGATTTGATTTTCGGAGTGTGAGAGCGTTAAAGCATCCCAAAATAACACAAAGACCATACGAAAACTACGAAAGCGGCGGCTCGACGCCGCACTCCAAAACACACCAACCCGAAGCGCGAGCGAGGACACAAAAATACCAAAGCGTCAGCTTCGCTGCCGCACTCCAAAACAAAACAGAAACAAAACCGGCCAGCAACAAATGGGCTGGTCCTCTCACGTCCGCTTGCCACATTTCTTTGAAGCCTATCGCGTCTATTCCTTACAATAGTCTCTGAAGAAACCGAATCTTGACTTTTCTTTTCACAGAAACACATATTGTATGAGTACCGACACGACCACGACCGTAACTACACGCACGGCAACTTGGGCCGACATTCCAGCTCTTGTCAAGTTGAACAAGGCGGCCTACCCGACCCTCGCCGAAGACAACATCGTTTGGGGCACGTCGCACCTGAAAAGCCACCAACGAGTATTTCCGCAAGGCCAAATTGTGGCCGAGCTGGACGGCGAAATCGTTGGTGCTTGTGCCTCCCTGATCGTAAACATGGGACGCGATCCTCTTCGGCTGCACACATGGTCGGGCATTACCGATAGTGGTTTCTTCAGCAACCACGATCCGTATGCCGACACCCTTTACGGGGCCGACATCTACGTCGATCCAAACGTCCGAGGAAAAGGAGTTGGGCACGCCCTTTACGAAGCGCGGCGAGAACTTTGCCGGAAGATGAATCTCCGACGAATCCTGGCCGGCGGGCGTGTCGTTGGATACCACAAACACGCCAATGAAATGTCTCCCGACGAATACGCCGCTCGGGTCGTGGATGGGGAATTGTTTGATCAAGTCCTGAGCTTCCAGCTCCGCGAAGGCTTTTCCGTCCGTGGAATCCTGCCGAATTACTTACGTGATCCCAACAGCCTCAACCACGCCACGCTCATCGAGTGGCTCAACCCAGAGTACAGGCCGAAGCCCACCGGTAGCCGAAAGATCCGTCTTTCGTGCGTCCAATATCAAATGCGGAAAATTGAGTCGTTCGAAGAGTTTGCTCAACAGGTCACATACTTCACCGACATTGCCGCCGATTATCAATCCGACTTCGTCCTCTTTCCAGAGTTGTTCACGGTCCAGTTACTCTCCCACGTCGATGCCCTCACCGCCAAAGAAGGGATCGCAAAACTGACGGAGTTCACCGAGCAATTCGAGGCCCTGCTGAAAGACCTCGCCGTTCGATATGGCATTACTATCATTGGAGGGAGCCACCCAACACAAATCGGGGACCGGATCGAAAACATTTGCTACGTGTGTTTACCCGATGGGACAGTCCACAAACAACCGAAACTCCACATCACGCCCAACGAACGAAAATGGTGGGGCATTAGCGGAGGCCATCAACTTTATCCGATCGACACACCCTCGGCCAAGATCGGAGTCTTGATTTGCTACGACGTCGAATTCCCCGAAGCCGCCCGAGTGTTGGCCGACGAGGGAGCCGAAATCATCTTCGTGCCGTTCTGCACGGACAACCGACAGGGATATCTGCGAGTGCGTTACTGTGCCGCGGCTCGTGCCATCGAGAACCAAATCTACGTCGCGCTTGCGGGCAACGTGGGCAACCTCCCGGACGTGACGAACATGGACATCAACTACGGACAAGCTGCCGTGTTGACGCCCTCGGACTTCGAATTCGCCCGCGACGGAATCGCCGCCGAAGCCGACGCGAACGAAGAAACCGTTCTGGTCTGTGACCTCGACCTTGACGACCTGTACGCTTCGCACAGCGGCGGAACCGTCACTCCACGATTAGATCGCCGTCCAGACTTGTTCCGCGTCGAACGCTTGGGAACGAAAAGAAAATTGGTCAAAGCGGAAACCGAGGACGGACCGATTGGTGACCAACCCGGCGACGATCAGTGGCTCCAAGATGGAGGGCCAGAAGAGGGGTGACCGTAGGACAAGTACATAACCTGTCCAAAAGGAGAAAGGACAGGTTACAAACCTGTCCTACGGTCCGACAATCGCAAACGATAGCTCATGTGTTCCAAGAATTCTACAAGCGGTAAATTTGACGAGGATAGTATAACACCATCCCGAGAAGATCGTTGAACGTATCGTTGCCGGCCCCCATGTCGGCATACAGGAACGACAACGACGCCAGGAATCCGACCTCCAACTCGTCGTCTCCGCCTCCGAAGCTCAGGTAGTGGAACGCCCCGCCAGCGTCACCATTTAATCGGACGCGGTCAATTCCTGAACCGCCAAAGTACATAAAGAGCCGACCATTCGCCGCGCCCTGGAAGTTCACGCGGTTCAGCCCTCCTCCAAAGTTAATCATGACATCTTGTTCGACGGTCCCAGCAAAAGTAACGAAGTCATCGTCTCCGGAACCACCAATGACCTGCAACGAACCATTGATCGTCGAACCACCAGGCAGCGAGAGAGTGTTGCTGCCTCCGCCAAGGTTGATGTGAGCGTGGCCCCCAATGTCACTGCCCAGCGTCACCATGTCCATTCCCGACCCACCAAGGTACGTCAACGAACCGCCGATCGGAGCGGTGCTCGGTGGCATGAAGGTGTTCATCCCGTTCCCGAGGTCCAAATAGACATTCTGGCCGACGGGTGAACTCAGTATCACAGTCTCGTTGCTGGTTCCCGTGATGACCAGAACGTGCGTGAGCACCGTGACGTCAGTCAAGTCATAAGTCGCACCGCCAACGATATTCTCGTTACTCGTGTCGACGTAGACGCTGCCACCAACCGTGGTGGTGGCCGTGAAATCGAGTTGGTTCACTCCGAAACCGACGACATCGCCAGCGATGAAGCTGCTATCCGTAATCGTGAGCGTGTCGTCTCCAGCCCCGATTTCGACCAACAAGTTGTTCGTCATCGGAAACCCGCCGAGATCGATCCCGATGGAGTCCGCCCCGTTCGCCTCCGGAATGTCGATAATAATGTGGCCAAAGGTGTTGAACGTGGCGACAGGATCGGCATCGCCCAGATCGTCGAACTCCCACTCACCGGGCGCGACTTGTTCCAAACTGAGAATGCCACCGCTCGCGGAGGCAGGCGGATCCTCGCCGAGCGTTCCGGTGATCTCAAGGTTCCCCTCGGAATTGATCATCGCCGTCGATGGACACCAACGATCTTCGAGCGTTTCCAATACGAGCGCTATGGACTTGCGGCTCATCATGCTTATTCCTCTGCTGGGAA
This sequence comes from uncultured Alcaligenaceae bacterium, assembly GCA_964474955.1. Taxonomy (GTDB): domain Bacteria; phylum Planctomycetota; class Planctomycetia; order Gemmatales; family Gemmataceae; genus CAYRFQ01. The sequence goes on from CAYYUU010000021.1 coordinate 14,102, forward strand.
GTGATGGGAGTGAGTTTCAGGTGACGATTGAGAAGAGAATGTCTCGTCACGAATAGTCTTGTCCCCAACAGACGCACGAGCAACTTCGCAGCTGACGCCTTTATGCTATTTCTTCGTCAAACTCAACGAACAATGCCACTTGCTTGAAACATCGTTGCCGCTCCTGTTCTACTTCCTTCGGGCAGAGCCGTTGCATTCGTTAGGAGCCGTTGGGGAAATATTAAGAATGTGACAATTCCGAATTGACGTGGAGAATGATTCAAGAACTTGGGTATGGCGAATGAGTGTGTGGTTTTGAAAGTTGCTTTTCGCGGAGCGAAAAGTTGTTTTCTAAGATGACTTTAGGCTCGCGAAAAGCAACTTTCCAAACCACACACATCTGGATCCGATCGCTCGTTCAATATCATAAAGAGCTGAGAACATCGTAAGAACGAACTGGACGAGATCATCATTGCAATGACTAACTTCGTCATCATCGGCACAGACACGGACGCGGGGAAGACGACTTTTGCTCTGTTATGGATGAGCCGTTTTCCCGGCGCCTGCGAATATTGGAAGCCCTTCGAATCGGGAGAATCGGATACCCTCACGATCCAGACGAACGTCCCGGAGGCGACCTGTCACCCACCCATCCATCGATTCGCGGAGGCAGTGGCGCCGCCTCTCGCAGGTCGCTCCGAAAATGTCCAGATACCGACAGCGGAGCACATCGTCGCTCAAATTCCAAACACCTCGCGAGAGCAACGAAGTCTGGTCATCGAGACGTTCGGGAGCCCTTTCTCGCCCCTCAACGAGTCAGAACTCCAAATCTCTCTCGTCCAAGAATACGACTTGCCGACAGTTCTCGTTTCGTCGTCTGTCCTGGGCGCGATTGGGCGAACTCTCCAGTGCCTCGAAGCTCTCCAGAAATACGGAGTGATTCCGGTCGCGGTCGTCTTGGTCGGTCCACAAGACGATTACGCCCGAGAGCAAATCCAATTGCATTTTCCCGCCTCCAACGTCCTCCACTTGCACCCGCCCGAAGCCTGGAACTCCGAAGGGATCGCGGCTTCGGCGGTGGCCCAAGGGACCGTATTGGATGAGGTCCAACGTTGCCTCGAGGCAACTTCCCGAAGGCACTCCGGGGCCGACATAGAACGTCTTTTGGCTGACGACGAGATACACGTTTGGCACCCATTCACTTCGCTACAAGATCCGGATCGTCCCATCCCCGTCGTGTCCGCCAAGGATGAGTTTCTTTACCTCGCGGATGGGCGGAAACTCATTGACGGGTTCTCGTCCTGGTGGACGATCCTCTACGGACACCGCACGCCATTTTTGATGTCGGCGCTCGCCGAAGCCACGAACCGGTTCGACCATGTGCACTTTGCTGGCGTCACGCACGAGCCCGCCGTCGGACTTGCCAAACTTCTCCTGAGTTCCGTCCCTTGGACTGGTGGGAAGGTCTTCTACTCGGACAACGGGAGCACGGCCGTCGAAGTCGCTCTGAAGATGGCCTATCAGTTTTGGTGCCACCAAGGAGAATCGCAGCGAACGCTCTTCGTCGGGTTCGAAAACGGGTACCACGGGGACACGTTTGGGGCGATGGCGGCGAGTCGAGATCCGCTTTTTTTTGGTCACTTTGAGCCGCTATTGTTCGAGACGAAAATCTGTGCCATCTGTCCCGAACGTCTTGATACGCTCCTGGCAAACCACAAGGGACAGGTCGCCGCGGTAATCATCGAGCCACTAGTCCAAGGGGCGGGCGGAATGCAGATGCATACGCCCGCACAACTCCGCGATCTCTATGAAGTCGCACGCAAACACGACGTCCTTTTCATCGTCGACGAAGTCATGACGGGTGGCCGTCGTCTGGGTCGTTTGTGGGCACACCAACTCGCCGACATCTCGCCCGACCTCATCTGCGCGTCGAAAACCTTGGCCGGGGGAATCGTTCCACTCGCGGCAACACTTGTCTCTCCGCGACTCGTCGAAGCCTGGCAGACGGACGACCGGAGCAAGACATTTTTTCACGGTCATTCGTTCACGGCGCATCCGCTCGCATGTTCGGTGGCGGTAGCCAACTGGCAATCACTCACGAAGGATGTCGACGACCGCGCCTCGGAAATCGAAATTCTTTGGCAGAAACGAGTGAGTCCATTACAGGATGATCCTCGGGTTCAGGAAGTTCGAATCCGAGGAAGCATCGCCGCCATCGAACTGGACGTCTCGTGCGGATACCTCGCCGACGTCGGAAGACAACTGCGGCATTACTGCCAAGACAATGGTGTCCTCCTCCGTCCGCTCGGCAATGTCCTTTACACGATGCCGCCATTGTGGACTTCCGTGAGTTCGTTGGAACAAATCGCCGAGACCATGGTCGGCGCGGTCCAGTCGATGTAGTCGGACGAGAGCGGTTTGTGATTTCGGTGGCACGTCCCCGAGCGCGAGGGAGGGGCGTGGGTATCTTGGATAAAATGGCCCCTCGCCCCTCCCAAGAAAAAGAACACTGGCTCGGGGACGTGCCACCAGGCCCCAAGACATGCGACATTCTCAGTTACATTCCGGAATCAACGGTTCGGCCAGGTCGTCCACGAAGAACAAGCGTCCGGGCAATGTGGGCATGTAAGTACTCGGAATCCACGGCGTCGGTTGATGTTGGAGCGTCATCCGCAACGACAAGCCTTGCCATTGCATGCCGCGATTGAAAGTTCCGTCGGCCCCACCGATGATTCGGTCGGCGGCGAGAAATAAACCTGGCCCAATTGTATTGGCGAAGGCCGGAACGAGAGTCGTTCGACTCTTGAAACTCGTTAGGGCGTTCTGTTCGATCGTCAGCGGATGGAGCTGGGCACCGATACGATGGGTTTGTTGTTTCCATTCGTCCTCGGACGAGAACTCGCCCGCGAACTGCGGTTCCCAGAAAGCGATGTGGCAAACTCGTCCAATGCCGAAGATCGTGATCAACTGACCACCCTGTTTTTTCAGGTCGTTGATTTGTTCGGAATACAATGGCAGTTCGTCTTTCAATGCGAAGTGTCGTTGTTTCTCTGGAACGGTGAGTTCACCAAGCGGGCCATAGAACGCTTGCTCCATAGCATTTTGGAACGCACCGGGATCGTCCGGCGGCAGGGTATTGCCTTCGGCGTCGGACCATTCGTCCATGTTGAACCCGTGGACGTGGTCACACGGAACGTTCCATTCCTTAAGAAAATACACGGCCCACCGATACATGCCCATCGGCCCGACTGGCAAAATGAGCGCGAGGGAACGCCCGGCCTGCCGCGTTTTTTGGATGTGCAGGGCGATCTCGTGACCCATGTACGTGTCGAAGTCGGCGTAATTCTCGCAGCCAACCGGACTGAACTCAGAGTTCCACCACGACGGCCGCGACAACAATTTCTCGCGCGAAAGACTGCCGAGTTGTTCGATTTGGGCCAAATCCCATCCTTTTGGGAAAAAGCCGACCTGTTGGAGCAACGAGCCTTGGTACGTAGAGATCAAATTGATCGACATCGAGAAAGCCTCCAGGGGTAGGATTTTTAGGTTTGGCAGATATAAAATAGGAAGAACAAGCCGTGGCTTGCGGACGTAAAGTAGCAGGCACTATCCGTGTGCCATCCGCGTTGTTTTGGTCACGCCACACGGGGAATGCGAAATATATTGCTGTCCGGTTTCTTGAGGGCTTTTTCAAAGTCCCTCGCCCCGCTTGCGGGGAGAG
>CAYYUU010000022.1:0-17795 GCA_964474955.1 uncultured Alcaligenaceae bacterium
GTGGGGCTGTAAACTCGCAGTTGGGTTCCTCCGTCGACATCCCAAATTAGCCGACGGGTTGATACTTCTCGCTCCTGGGATCTGTCCCAAGATCGAACCGAAGTTTGGCGAGAAGCTGAAAATTGCCTGGTCAAGCTTTGTGCGTCCGGGTCGCTATTTTCCCATACCTTTGAACGACCCGGAACTGTTTACTGCGAATCCCGAACGCCTCGAATTCCTCCGCGAGGATTCGCTTTCGCTACGCGAAGCAACTGCAAGGTTCCTCGCCCAAAGTCGTCGACTCGACTGGTATCTCGCGTTCGCAAAAAAACATGTCACCGTTCCTGCCTTGTTGATGCTGGCCGAACAGGACCGAATTATCGACAATGACCGTACTCGAAAGTTCGTCAGCGGATTCGCCACCGACGACATTACGATCAAAGAGTATCCTGGTGCTCATCACACACTCGAGTTCGAGCCGGACCCGACGCCCATTTTTGATGACCTCGTCGAATGGCTCTGCGCTCGTGCCCCTGTTCTGAAGAAGACGACCAACACATGAATCGCTGGACTGCCTTTCACCAACTTCTCCTCGCACGGTTGCGGGAATTTTTTCGTGAGTGGGAAGTTCTTTTCTGGGTCTACGGTTTCCCCATCCTGTTGGCCGTCGGGCTTGGGATTGCGTTTGCGAGCAGCGAACCGCAACCGCCCGCGGTGGACATCGTTGGCGGACCCGAGCAACCGAAGGTTCAAGAACTCCAACGAATCCTCAAGAAGAACAAGTTCAAGAAAGTAAAATTGCACGACATCGACGAGACCCAAACCCGTCTCGCGGACGGCAAGTGTGATCTCATCATCGACACGACGACGGAGCCAATCCGGTACGTCCACGACAAGAATCGGTCCGAGAGTGTCCTCGCGTATCGGTGGGTTCAATCGGTCGTGTTGGCGAAAGACACGCCCGAGAACGAACGACCGAAAGTTCAGTCGATGGAAGAATCGGGGACACGCTACATCGACTTTTTGATTCCCGGCTTGATGGGATTGAATCTGATGGGCGGCGGGCTCTGGGGCGTCGGGTTCGTTGTGGTAGACATGCGAGTCCGCAAGCTCTTGAAACGCATGATCGCGACGCCAATGCGAAAGAGCGATTATTTGCTGGCGATTCTCACGGCCCGGATGGTTTTTTTGATTCCAGACATGGGATTATTGTTGCTTGTCGGGTGGCTCGGCTTCGGCGTGCCCATCAAGGGAAGCATTGTGCTGCTCATTCTGGCCATCACGGTGGGAGCGTTCGCCTTTTCTGGAATCGGAATCTTGGTGGCTTGCCGGGCTACGAAGACGGAGGTCATCTCGGGCTTGATGAACCTCGTGATGCTGCCCATGTGGCTTCTCTCGGGTTCGTTCTTTCCGTCGACACGGTTCCCCGCTTTCATGCAGCCGTTCATCCAAGCTCTGCCTCTGACGCAACTGAACAATCTCCTGCGGGAGATCATGCTCAAGACTGACACCCCGTTGTCAACGATGGCGTTTCGCTTTGCGATATTGTTTGCGTGGGGCTTGGGGGGATTCTTGTTAGGGCTGCGATTCTTCCGGTGGAAGTGAGGCAGGAATACGGGAGACGACGTTTGGAGTCATCAATTCCGTGTCAGTTGTCCATAGAGCAGGCTTCCAGCGTGCTCTACGGACAGCAAGCGCGAAGCGGTTTGTGCTACGCAACCCGAAGGTGTCGGATTGAGTGGCGATGAATCGTGTCCAATCTCTCGATTTTATTCCAAACTCTTCTCCATTCTCTCGAGCTGCTTTCGATACCGCATTTCTTTGGGTGCCAACGCGACCGCATCGCGCTGAGTAATGATGGCTCCCACGACTCGGTTGTCCGCGAACAACGCCGCGGCCAACCAGTGTAGGACTTCGGCGTCTTTTCGATTCGTGAGTTTTTCAGCTTTCGACAACACTTCGATGGCTGCTTTTGTATCTCCCCGTTCGAACAACAAGCGTCCCTTCGCAAGATGCCCGAGTGGTTCCGTTGGTCGCAACTGAATTGCCTTCGTGACGTCTTTGGCGGCTTCTCGTAATTTTCCGTTCTCGATGCCGATCCATCCTCGGAGGGCGTAGGCTAACGAAAACTTCGGAGATTTGGTTACGACTTCGTTCAAGACCGCAAGGGCCTCTTTGAGTTGCATTTGATCTGCCAACAACTCGGCACAAACGAAATGCTTGATGGCGGCTGTTGCCACCCTCTTGTCATCCGGTTGGTTTTCCTCTGCCTTCAGGAGTTGTTGTTTTCGCTTGTCCATTTGCCGGACGTCTGCCAGCGCGAGCTTGAGTGTACTCGGAAGGCTTTGGAGTCGTTCGGCCTTTCGCAGGCATTTCACGGCTTGTGCGTAATCGCCAAGTGCGATCGCACACCGGATCAATCCGGTCAACGCTTCCGCATCCGGATTCGCTCGGACCAAATGGAAAATGGCTTTCTGGTAGTTCTTCCGTTTCCAGTGGACCAGACCCAACACCTTTTGGGCGTCGGCATGGAAATCGATGTCGCGAGCACGCATGGCACAATCGAAAGCGTCGTCGAGTCGGTCCATCTCGTAATGCAACTGGGCCGCACGAACCAACCCGTGTAAATTTCTTTTCACGGCAAGCGAGTATTGCCGCAGAAAGTCAATCGCGTCTCGTTGACGTCCGGCTGTCAAGGCGACCCGGACGAGCAATCGAAGGAGCTTCGGCTCGTTGGGTTCGATCGCCAAAGCCTTGCGATACGATGCCAACGCCTTCGAAGTCTCGCCAACTTCCAGTTGTAGGCGTCCTTGTAATTTCCATGCCGTGGCGGTGTTCGTCATGCTGCTGTCGGCAGAGCGGGCCATTTCTAAATACGCCAACGCCGTTCGGTATCGTCCTCGCCTGAGTTGCAGCCGAGCGAGCTGATAATTGGCCTTGCTGCGGAGCGTGTCGTCCTTGCTCTCGGTCAAGGGTTCGAGAACGCTAGCGGCTCGCTTGAGGTCTTTCAAGTTCACGCGAAGACGACCAAGTTCCAAGGCGAAAGTATCTTCTTTCGGGAACTGCTTGACCATCTTGCGATAGACTTGCTCTTCGGCTTGCCAGGTCCGCGTGGCCCGAGCCGCGAGTTGCCAAAGGGCTTTGTCCGCGGGGTTCGTTTTCAGAGCGTTCGTGGCGACGCGGTTAGCATCCCTGGTCCGTTTGTGTCTTAGGTACAGCTTTGCCAATGTCTTCGCCGAGACCGCGTCGGAGGGGTTCTTCGTGAGATATTTTTCGAGGTCTGTGGCGTCATCCAAAATGGTCGTGGGACGTATGCCGATCCACACTCGCCAGCCGTCGTAGACGTTCTGTCGAAACTTTCGGTACGCCGCGATCTCCGATGGTTCCACACGCCAACGTTTTCGTCGCGTGTGGAAAGTAATCAATAACTTGCGGGGCTCCTTTCGATTCGGTTGGACTTCGACGCGAAACACGCCCCACTTCGAAGTGTGAGTCGTCTCTCGCTTGTTGGTGTCGAACCGATAGGCCGGGGGCAGATTGATTTCGTATTGGTGGAACGACTCGAATGGTCCCCACAGGTCCAACGGTTGCTTGCGTCCCTCTTCGGGGTTATACGCCAGTAGCCGACTCCAAACGTGCGAATCGGTGAAGCTCGCTTCCAAGTAATCCGTCCCGTTGAAGTGATTCGGAATACGAAATTTGAAGGCCACGTTGACGGGCTTATCCAGGTCGCGGAGGTTCTTCTCGCGGATGCTCAATCCGAGCAACTTGGAATTACTATGTGAGTCGCGGAGTTCTGCTGCGACATTTTTTCGACGCTGTCCGTCGGGCGTGTCGATCCAGGATTCTCGTTGCACGAGCCCGGCGTGGCCACGGTAACTCACCACGCGAATCGATTCGGTCGAACCGCCCGGTAGGACGTTGACTTGCGTTTTCTGGACGAATCGATTCTCGCCAATCGTCAAATCGGGCGTGCGGCCCAACTTGATGTTGCCTTTCGTGTCGGTCAAAGTCACGACCCGCCCGCGGTCAACCCGCGGCAGAAAATCCCACGCGGCGTCCGTCGCGGTCGTGTCGATCCAGTGTTCCTTGCCATGAATCTTGACCATCAAAATGGCGTGCGTGGCCCAGGGGGATGGGATCTCCTCTATGATTTGGCCATCGCCTCGCATGCCGAGCGAGACCTGATACACCGGCAAATCGAGTTCGCGAAACAGGACGGCGAGTAATTGCATTTGGTCCTTGCAATCGCCATATCGGTTTTGCAAGACCTCGTCGGGGCGCTGCGGAGTGTATCGATTTTTGCCAGACGTGATGGAGACATACCGCACGTTTTGTCGGACCCAGTAAGTCAGTGCTCGCGCCTTCTCTTCTGGCGTCTTGAGTTTGCCGGTGACCTTCTCGAGAATTTTGCGAACTCGCGGTGTGCATTCCCAACAGTTCTTTCGCAAGCGATGTTTCCAACGCCCAACAGCCTCCCACGATGGATACGTCGAGCACATTAGTTGCAATCGCGTGATGCCCCGCGGCGGCATGTCGTCGTCATTCGGCAAGGGAAGTTGGTTGCGAATTTGCCAGGTATAAGTGCAATATTTCTTTCCCGTCGCGGTTCGGACCGGAACATCGTGGATGTTTTTTTCCTTCCCAGCCTTCTTGCTTTCGTTGGCCGTCACCAACTTCGCACCGCCAATAACCTTATGCTTGAGGGCTTTCGCGTTGGGGATTCGAACGACGACTCGCTCGCGAATGACCGGATAAGTCGCCGATCCGAAGCTATAACGGTTAAAGAACTCGCCCTCGAATTCGGGGCTCTTGCCCCGAATCGTCCACTTGACCTCATAAACATCACCGACTTGTAGACCAGGAAAGGAAATGACCAGTTCTTTCCGCAAGTTATACGTCTGGTAATCGGTGGTCGCATCACGAAGTTTCACATCTCCCGGGCCGACTTTGATGATTCGTCCATCCGGTTTGATCACGCGGGCTTCGTTGAGTGTTAACGTTTGATAACTCGGATAGAACATGATCCCCCGATATTCCCCGAGTGCCGAGACGCCGCGCCGTCCGTTGAGCCGTGTGACCTCATGTGTGACGGTGCTCGTCGTGCCGGTGGCATCCACGAGATAACTCGCGCCGTAATACACCATGCAAGCCGACGCATCATCGAAGAACGATTTCGGTGCATTTTTCAGGTCGGTAGGATCGTATCGATATGGCGAGGGCTCCCGAGATGGTCCGCGCTTGACGGCCCATTGGGCTTGCGAAGTCGTCGGGACGATGACCCAACACATCATCACGAACCACAGAAATCGTTTGGGATCACGCATGAAGAAATCTTTCCTAGAAGCTCGAGTTGGAGAACACGGTCCCGGCTGGAAAGGCCCTTCTCAAGAGGCGAAGCGGTGGACTTTGCCGAAACGAAAAACGCGGAGGACCATCTGAGAAGACGATTCTACGAGCGAGGCGCAACCATCCCGCAATTTGGGGCGTGTGGAACCGTGGGACAGGCTTGTAATTGTCCATGTGCTTTTTCGTAGAACACGGTTCCACCCTGTTCAAGCTTTTTGGACAGGTTGCAAACCTGTCCTACGATCCGACATTCCAAAATCCTGAGGTGCGGCGATTTTCGGCCCCTGGCAACTTGTACGTGGAATCAGCAATGTTAATACTTTCCATTACCTGTAACTTTTCGGTAACATGGATGTTAGTCTTCGGAGACACGTCGGGACGTTCGACACATTGGTAGCATTCGTCGGCTTCGGAAAGTTGTTTTTCGCGGAGCAAAAAGGTTTCAAAGGCAAAGAACTTTTCGCGGAGCGAAAAGCAAGTTTACCAAGCACAATACTTTATGCTTTTCGTTTGCCCTGAGGAATCCAGTCGTTGAGAAGCGCAGTGAAATTCTCGACGATTCGACCGGCGGACGCACGGAACACCAGTATACGATCGCGTTATCTCTTTTCTCGAGTCTTTGAGACTTATTTCCTCCAAAGGGCACAAAAAGTGCGGTGTTATTTGTACGAATCGGAAAGTCACTTTTCGATTCTTTTCTCCGCCGGACTGAGTTTCTCACGACCCGTGGCGGAAATCAGCAACATAGCGACGTCGACACGACTTCTTTTGATTGAGAAAGGAAATTGTTGAAATGTTTTCGACCACACACACACGAATCTTCGGTCTGCTCTGTGGCCTGAGCCTGAGCGTAGGCATGATCTCGCAAACTTCGGCGCAAGCTCCAGTACCAGCGCCGACGCAACAAAAAGAGCGTATCCACTATCAAATGGTCCCGACGAATTACCCTCAGTACGTTGGGGATGCCCCGAGCCCGGCGTTCACTCCGGTCACGGCGAACATGAATGACGATTCTCGGTTCCGAAAGGTCGTTCCGGCCAAAGCAGACGGCAACGGCAAAGCTCCCATCGTCGGAGCTGGCTTCCCTGGTGACGGCGGCGAAGCCGAAGTAGTCCCTGTCCCAACGACTTCGACAATCCGTCCCGTCTACTACCAATCGTATTACAGTGGCAATCCATATTTCTTCAATCAATACAACCCGTACCTGTTCAATCAATATAGCCCGTACACGATTGGCGGTTATTACGGTGGTGGGTATTTTGGTGGTGGGTATTTTGGTGCCGCAAATTACGCGGGATATCGGTTCAATGCACCGGCGTATTCTCCGGCGGCCGCGTACCTCTACCCAAGCCCCTATTATTATTCTTTGCCGTACGTGCCGCCAGTATTCCCCGGTTCGACTCCCGTCATTCTGCCGTAATGTGGCGTTTCCGGGTGAGACCTGCGGGTTTTGAAACGTGACTCCTTTGATCGCGGGACGTGTTTGTTCCAAGCCTGAAGCGCGAGCTAAGGCCAACCAACGGTCCTTCGCTCGCGCTTCAGGCTTGTGAGTCATCGAAAGACGATGGGCCGGATAATCAAAAACGCGAGCTGCTTCTTTACTTTCACCTCCTTCCGCCATCGAGTCTCGCGACTGCTGCAAACCGTTCTCATATTGCTTTCTTGGCTTTTCGCTTCCATCCAGCCATCTTTGAAACCATTCACCCAGTTGGTAAGGTAAACAATAGGCGGAGACACGATTATTCTGCGCCGCTTTGGGCGCGGTAAAATCTTTTGCAAGCAACCAACAGTCCACACAACCAGTTGGATGGAAGCGATGAAGATTCCCTGGAAAATACTGACCGTCTTGGTCATCTTGGGCGGGCTCGGTTTCGCGGGGTTCGCCTATATTCCCAAATACTTGAAGAACCTGCGGAAGCCGAACTATCGGTTCGCCACGGTTTCCAAGGGCAACATCGTCGCCGTCGTCAATGCCACGGGGACGGTCGAGCCCGTGTTGTCGGTGTCGGTGGGTTCGTTCGTGTCTGGACCCATCGAAGCCGTTTATGTCGACTACAACGAGAAGGTCCACAAAGGACAGCAGTTGGCCAAGATTGACCCTCGCTTGTTCCAGGCCACTTTGGAACAGGACAAGGCCCAGCTCGACATTGCGGAGGCGGACATCATCAGGGCCCAGGCCTCCTTGCGCCAGGCCAAGCGAGACTGGAACCGGGCCCAGTGGCTGCACCGGGAGAACCGAAATTACATCTCCCAGGCCGAGATGGACAAGTTCCGAGCCGCATACGAATCCGCCGAAGCCCTATTGGCGTTTCAGAAGGCCAACAAAGACCGGGCCGAAGCCAAGCTGCGTCAGTCCGAGACAAACATGGCCTACACCATGATCCGGTCTCCGGTCGATGGCATCGTGATCAACAAAAAAGTCGAAGAAGGACAGACGGTCGTGTCTTCGTTCCAGACGGCCGAGTTGTTCATCATTGCGCCGGACCTTCAGAACAAAATTCACATCATCGCCAACGTCGACGAGGCCGACATCGGCCTTTTGACGCGGGCCAAACGGCGACAGGACGAAGGGCTTGGGCTCTCCCGGGTGATGCCCCGCAAAGTCTGGCCCTTGAATTTGTTTCTCAAGACCGAACCGCAAAAGCACGCCGACCCTCGGCTCGTCAATCCCGTCACGTTCACCGTCGATTCGGAACCTTTGGATTTGTTCGAAGGTCGGATTGCCCAAATTCGGATGAACTCGACGACCACCCAAAACGTTGTGACGTATCCCGTCGTGATCGAGACGTCGAACCCCGACCTGAAGCTCAAGCCGGGGATGACCGCGAGTCTTTCGTTCCAGGTCGATCGGGCGAAGGACGTCCTACGAGTGCCAAACGCCGCGTTGCGATTTTATCCCTCGCCCGAACAAGTGCGAAAAGAAGACCGCCCCATTCTGGATGGTGTTCAGAACGCCAAGGCCGACGAAGAAGAGGGGGTCGAAATCAAACTCACTGCCTCCCAGAAAGCCGACGCGCGACGAAAACAATCTCGCCGACACGTTTGGGTGCAGGACGGCGATGCCCTCCGGGCCATCGAAATCTATACGGGCCTGAGCGACAACAAATACACCGAGGTGATTTCCGGTGAGGTGAGCGACGGGATGAAATTGGTCACCGGAGTCAAGAAACGAAGGTAGTTTGTGTTTCGCTTCCGCGTTTCATCGCCCAACATTTCCCTCTCAGAAGTATCACGCCTATGGACTTGCTGATCACCGTTCGCATCGCCCTGCGTGCTCTTGCCAAGAACAAACTCCGGGCCGGGTTGACGGTCCTTGGCGTCGTCATCGGGATCGCCGCCGTGACGGCCATGGTGTCGATCGGCCAGAGTACGTCCGAACTCATCCAGGGCCAAATCGCCGGACTCGGCACGAACGTCATCGTCGTCCTTCCTGGAAAGGACCAGAGAGGGCCAGCCCGCCAAACGGCCGTGACGACTCTGACCGCCGAGGACAGCAAGGCCATGGAGGACGAATGCCCCTCCGTGTTGGCCGCTTCTCCGCTCGTGGCGGCAGGGAGTCAGCAAATAGTGTACGGCAATAACAACTGGCAACCCAACGAGATGTGGGGGGTCGGTTCGAACTACTTGGTCGTGCGCAACTGGAGTGTGCGGGGCGGCAGTTTTTTCACCGAGAGCGACATTCGGTCTGGTGCCCAGATATGCGTCATTGGTCAGACCGTCGTGGCCAAGTTGTTCCAGACTCGCAATCCGATCGGGAAAACGATTCGGGTCAAGAATAGCCTCTTCCGAATCATCGGAGTACTTGAGCCCAAGGGAGCCAACCTCGTCGGCCAGGACCAGGACAATATCGTCTTGATCCCCTACACGACTGTCCAGAACCGCCTTCAAAAGACGATCTTCCGAAACGTGCATGCCGTCATGGTCTCGGCCAGGACGCAGGAAAGGATGAACGACGCGGAAGACGAGATCCGTCGTTTGTTGATGGAGCGGCACAACATTTCGTTGGGCGAGCAACCCGACTTCCAGGTCCGCAACACGACGGAGATCGCGAACATTATGGGCATCGTCACGGGAACGGTGACGCTACTGCTGGCGGCCATCGCCGGGATTTCGCTTTTGGTCGGCGGCGTGGGCATCATGAACATCATGCTCGCCTCGGTCACCGAACGGACCCGAGAAATTGGCATTCGAATGGCCCTCGGGGCTCGGGGCAAAGACATCCTGCGTCAGTTCCTAATCGAGTCGGTCATCTTGTCTTGCATCGGTGGATTCGTTGGTGTCGTGAAGGGAATCCTGGCATCGGTCCTACTCGTGACCATCATCAACACGTTGACCACGGGCACCAAATGGCCGCTCGTCATCTCGTTCCCGGCGGCCATCGGGGGAATGTTGTTCTCCGCTGCGGTGGGGATCTTCTTCGGATACTATCCCGCCCGTCGGGCCAGTAAACTCGATCCCATTCAAGCACTTCGATATGAGTAGGTTGAGAGTTGAGGATTGAGAGTTGGGGATTGAGGGTTGTTCCTTGGCCGAGGAACGGGAAAGAAATAAGTTTCCGTTTTTCTTGAGGGGCTTTGAAAAACCGGACAGAAATAAATTTCGCATTCCCAGGCCAAGCTCGACGTAGCCTGGTCAGAAGGCCAGGGAACAAGACGCACCACAAACCTCTCGTTTTCCTTCGCACCTTCGCGTCTTCGCGTGAGAATCTTGTCTTTCTCTCAACCCTCAAGTCTCAACTCTCAATCCTCAACCCTCAACTATTTCGCTTGCGCATATCGATGTGTCGGTACGGGGCGACCGGGACGAAAACTCTGCGTCTGTTGCGAGGCCATCTGTGCCCCGCGGCTTTGACACACCTTATCCAGGGTTTGTTGGACGTGTTGTTGAAGGACGACCGGATCGATGGCGACGCGGGCGTTGACAATAACGTCGACCTCTTTCACGTCACAATTCGAAGGTAACGACAGTTCGGGCTCGGTGTGATTGCTGACCAGATTCGCCACGCCGAAGAAGCCTTCCCACAGGCCGATCGATTTGAGGTGCGCTACCTCTGCGTTGATGTACTGCAACGACGTCCGCAAATCCGAAATGATATCCAGCAAGAGTTGGTCGAGAGAAAATTCGTTCGGTGTCGAGACCCGGACGCTCGTGTTGAGCCAACCGAGTTCGGCTTCCCCTTCGGCGTAAATGTCGTAATCAATGTCGAGGATTCTTTGGCCGAAATTCCCCTCTTGGTCGAGTAGTTCGGTCACGGCTTCGAAACCATCGCCGGTCTTCGCGGAGACTCGGAGGACTGGGCGACCCGGATATTTTTCCGTCACAAGATTCGTCAACTCTTCGATCATCGGCTGGTCCAACTCGTCGATTCGATTGAGCAAAATGGCGTCGGCTTCTTCGAGTTGTTTGTGGAAGATGTAGGCCGCCTTGGGCGAGAACCCCGCGTTCGCTTCGTTTCGCAAAATCCGAAGCCCGTGGCTGGGCTTGAAGATCACCGAATAGGGGGCGATGCTGAACCGGTCTCCGTAGAGGTCTTTGAGCGGTTGGACGACCGTGGCGACGAGATCGGTGCAACTTCCGACTGGTTCGGCGAGAATGACGCTTGGCTTGTCTCTCTCCAAGTCGCCGACTCGCCCCATCAAGTCTTCGAACTTGCAACAAAAGCATGCCCCGGCGACTTCCTCGACCGAAAACCCCTGCGATCGTAAATTATTGGTGTCGACTAGCCCCTGTGCCTGGTCGTTCGTCACGATCCCAACCTGTTGCCCCCGGCCCCGGTAGAATTGGGCCAACCGGCTCAGAGTTGTCGTTTTTCCCGCGCCGAGAAATCCACCAACCATCACAAATCGCATGGTGCTCATCTTGCCTGCTCCTGGAGTCCGAGAAACTTCGTCAGTGGGTTGAACGCCCGAGTTCTGTTCTATCATTTCCCGTTGCAAGCTCAAGCTGTGGTTTGTCGACAGCAAATGAGAGTTGCCTTTCGGGGCCGTTCGGACAAATACGTGTCGCGATGTTGGTGGCACGTCCGAGTGCGAGCGAGGGGCGTGGTTGTCTCGGATCTCAGGAATACGAGAATTCGAGGGGTTTCCTGTTGAGTGGATCCCAGCTGAGGTCTTTTGGCGGCACGTCCCAATCCCTGCCAGAATTGCTCTAACCTTCAGGTTTTGCGGACAGTTTTGACACTCCTGGGAACATTTCCGAAAGGTCGTTTTTCGAGCGGGAGTCCCAAAACACGTACACAAAAAACACAAAAATACCTCGCCCTGATTTTTGTGTTTTTTGTGTACGTGTTTTGGGAGTTCGGGTCGCATTTTCGAGAGGTCGTTTTTCCACTGGAAGGTGGAAAATGCGCACACAAAAAACACAAAACCTCAGTGTCGGGGGTTTTGTGTACCGAATTTCCCGTCTCCGTCTCGAATTTGGGAGTTCGCCCAAAGCCATCGGTTGGAAACTTCGGAGAGTAGCTCGGGGATGGGCTCGCCAACGACAACAGCGATCCAGCCTGTTGGAGACCGGTAAGCCCTTGCCCAATGCGACCTAACCAAACGAGGTGCGCTCTATGAATCTGGCGGCCCTTGCGAAAGGACGGCAAGAACGGTTCAAACCGTGTGAGCAAGCCCTCCGCTGGCCCTTTCGTTCGTCCCTGTCGGCCCTGAGAAAGCGAAGATGCGAGCGTAGACGGCTTCGATGAGTTTTTTGCTCTCGTCCTCGGCCAGGTCGATCGGCATTTGGGTGACGATGAACTCGATTTGTCTTCGGACTTGCGGTTTTTTCTGCAACAACTCGGCGGGCTTGAGGTTCCAACCTCCTATGGTTTGCAAGATGTCATTAAGGACGATGCGTTGCAGGTTTTCTACTCGAACGACGGCTTTGGTGGAGTCTTCCCGAGTGGCCAGGTCTCGCAGCATCGCGAGTTGTGGCTGGAGAACTGGGACAGCCGCCACAACGTCTTCGGTGAGTTGGTTGGCTTCGTCTTCAGTCAGGCCCCGGGTTTCTTCATTGATGATGCCTCGCACGAGCAGCCGAATTTCGTTGACGGTCGGAACTGCTGGCAGTTCTCCGCTACGAATTTTCGCATACAGCTCTTCCCCAACGCGAGCCTGGATGAGTTCGCGAAGAGCTTGGGAATAAGTCTTGTACTCGTTGGTTTTCAAGAGGCGTTTTCCCAGGGGTTTGACACGAGTGCGACGACGTTTTTTCTCCGCTTGAACTCGGTACTCGAACCACGCGAAGAAACCGATTAACGCAACCACGAGACAGTAAAAAATGACATCGTCTGTCGTCGGAGATGTGAAGACGAATATGCTCATGGCACAGCAACTTTCTTGACTCGACTCCAGAGCCTTGGTATGTGGCACGACGCGAAAACCCCGAGGTTGTCGATCGGGTGCTCGTCTGGATTTTGGGCTGTTGTTGTGATCGTAGGTACACGTAGCCCGCAAGTAACTACGATCACAACAACAACCCAAAATCCACAGCAGCCCCAAATGGATCGACGTTTCTGACCGAACATCCTTGGCTCTTTGTGGGGGTCGGATGGCCAAAGATGTGTTTTGGAAAGAATAGCTCACATTTGCTGGTGATGCGGCCTGACGCGAAGGAAGCTTCTCTTTCCAGCGAGTGCCCGGCACAGGCGTAGTTTTTCGCCGCAGACAAACTTTTTTAGGTGGTTCCTCGTCTATAAGATATAGACGAAGACGGAAAACACTCACGGTGCGCTTGTTGGCTTCTAGTTTAGGGCCAGGCGGAACAAAGACATAGCGGTCGTCTGTTTTCGTTGGGGTGCAGAGACCCAACACATAAACACGTGGAACAACGCAAGGGACAAAATCCAAAGTCGACCCACCCGCACAGGGCTGACTCCACACAACGACGTGATCATTGCGAACACAGCACAGGAATTCTAACTTGTCTAACGACACACTGAAGGAGGCACAATTGATGCGGAATTGCATGTTGGTGGCCGGGGTATTGGTCATGCTCGGGTTGGTGACCCCAACTCATGCTCAAGAATCCCAATCGAGCGAACCGGCCAAGACGCAAGACGCGAAGAAAGCCAATGCCGATGCGAAAACGACCGAGAAGGCCGGTGCAACGTCGGAACAGATCGAGAAATTGATCCGCGACCTGGGAAGTCAACGGTATGTCACTCGCGAGAAGGCGAAATTCCAACTCTTGAAGATCGGAACCGCAGCCCTGGCGTCTCTCAAAGAGGCCACCAAGAGCGAAGACATGCAGACCCGACAAACGGCGGCCCAACTCATCGAAAAGATCGAGCGGACTGCCGCCGCAGACAAACTCCTTCGACCCACGATGGTTCACATCGTCTGCAAAGACACGCCCGTGACCGAGGCCGTGACCCGGCTGGCCAAGGCGAGCGGATATCGCATCGAAATTCAGGGCAACGAGGCGGAACTGGCGAAGCGCAAAATCACGCTCGACACAGGAAAAACGACATTTTGGAAAGCGTTCGATCAAGTGTGCCAGGCCGGTGGTCTCGTCGAGGCCAATCCGAGCCGCGGTTACTCAAGTGCCGTCACACCCGGGGTTCCAGCGGTCGACCTTCCTTTGCCTGGTCCACCTGGAATCGTGCCCGTTCCGATGCCAGGACCAGGCGGCGTCATTCAACCACGCATTATCGTTGGCGGTGCAGGCCCCAATCCGGCCCAGATGAAGCAAATCCAAATGAAGCTCCGCGAACTCGTGAAAAAACGCATCCAGGCCATGCAACAGCTGCCTGCGAATCCCGGAAATGCTGCGGAACTCAGAAAACTCATCGAAAAGATGCAAGCAGAACAGCAGAAGCAAATCCAAGAAATGCGCAAGATGATGGACGAGGCTCGCAAAAAGGCCGCAAAGCAACGCGAGGCCGCCGAACAGCAACGCCGCAAAGCCCTCCAACGCCAACAACAGCAACCACAGAACCAGCCCCGTTCCCAACCAGGCACTCAACCAAACGCCCAACCGGGTGCGGGACTCTTGGCCGTCCCGGTCCAACAGAAGGCCCAAGACGGTGGTCGTGCCCGAATCAACCGAGTCCAACGAGTTCGCCAGGCACAAGCAGGCCAGGCCGCACCCGACTTTGTTGGTCCAGACGGCCAAGTCCGCAAAGGCAATGTCGTTGGCGCTCCCATCCGCCTCAAGGCCGGAAAGGCTCCGAAGTATCCGACTTGTTACGTTGGAGCCGTTCGCATCCAAGCCATCCCCACCAAAGGCGGGAAAGGCGAGTACGTCGTTTCGTTGCGATTCACCGCCGAGCCTAGGCTTGGTGATCTCGACGTCCTCCCGATTCCGGTCATCGACAAAGCCATCGACGACCTCGGCCAACAACTCCGGTTGGCGAAGGTCAAGGAACCAGAACCTCAAGTGGACCCGGCCGTTGGTCCCGGAGGAGTTCCGGGCTTGCCCGGTCGATTCCCTCGCCCAATTCGCCGTCCAGCTGTTCCGCAACAGGCTCGCACGATGAACAACGACCTGGTGGTCAAGTTCGCGAAAGGTGAGAAAGCGTCGAAATCGTTGGCCAAATTGACCGGGAAAATCAAGGTCAAAGTTTGGCGACCGGCCAAGCCGCTTGTCGTCGTCAAGAACCTCATGAATTCGTCGGGCAAGACCTTCAAGACCAAAGACGGTCGAGAACTCCGGGTCAGCTACGTGCGCAAATACACGAACGGACGAGTTCGAATTCAGCTGGAGTTACCCTCAGGTCCCGGCGCCAACATGGGCAACGGCATAGTGTTTGGTGGGGGCGGGCGAGTCGTCATCCGTGGGGGTGGCAACGTCATCATCAACGGACGACGAATCAACGCCGGTGGAGGCCCCAACGGCTCCGTCGACCTCTACGACGAGAAGGGCAACAAGCTCCAGATCGCCGGTCGCGGGACTTATACCACCATCCGCAACAACCAAATTTCGCGGGGACTCTCGTTGACGGTGTATGCTCGCAACGGCCAAGGACTGCCTACGAGACTCGTTTGGAGCGCCCGAAGCCAAGACGACGTCCAGATTCCATTTGAGTTGAAGAACATTCCGCTGGACTAATTCCCGGATCGTGTTCGTAGGGTGTGCCTTCGCTTCGCTTGCCACACCCTACGAATTACTTCTCGCTTCCCGTCTCAAAAACCGCACCACTTCCTCCGCAACATTTCTCGCGAGTGTTTCTTCGCCTCCCAACATCAATGAATATTGGTACCCGCCCTCGGCAATCCGGTGACGATACTTATCGTTGGTCCAAACTTTTTCGATCGCTCGGGCTAGAGCTGCCGGGTTGCTCATGGGAACAAGCACCGCATTCTTCTCGTGCTCCAGAATGTCGAGAGTCGCGGGACACGCCGACACAATGACGCACTTCTTCAGGCCCATCGCCAACAAATACGCTCCCACCCCGGACGGACTGATGGTGACCGGCGAGATCGGAAACACCGCGACCTTGCAATTCGCAATCTTGCCGATCCACGATTCTTGCGAACCGTCGTCGTGGATCAATTCCACGTTCGCAGGAAGCGGCAGGCCATCGAGGAACGTCCCGTGCTCGGTTCCTTCCTCGGGCTTTGGGGTGACAATCATCGCCGGATAGCCAAGCGTTTCGAGTGCCTTACAAAAAGTGTGGTAATCGCGTCGCGACTTCCCACCAGTGAACACGTAATCGTGCTCCTGAGTTTTCCACGCCCGGACGGTCTCGACCTGATTCACCTTGAAGGGAACATACCGCAATTTCCTCGGCAGGACCCCATAATAAGTCTTCAACCGCGGATGATACTTGAGGTGCATCAAGAACAAATCGACTTGCGAGAAAATGGCCCGACGCAGAGCCGTCTTGATTTGATCGGGCCACGATTGGCCCGGTGGTGCCAGAACCAAATCCAAGGAGACGAGCGGCGGATTGACGAACGGCGTCAATGCACGCAACAACACGAGCAACCGGAGCGTATTCGTCTCTTGATCCAGAACGACCGCATCCTTGTCGAGTGACCGAAGCCAAAACCGAACGGCATTGATTTTCGAACTAGTCCGAATCGGCATATACTCCGCGTCGACGAGGTCCGCGTGCAGCGTGAGCTTTTCCATGTTCGTGAGGATTTTGGGTCTTGGCGGTGTTTCTGGAGCCGGCTGGACACGAGGTCGCGGTTTGTACCGAAGGCGGTATCGCCGCTCGTACACCTCGACCATGTGTCGACTGTTGAAGTGAGCTTCCACGCGGGCACGTCCGGCTCGGCCCATCTCCTCGCATCTTTCCGAATCCTGCGAAAGCCGGAGAATGGCTTCGGCCAATTGTTCGGGCGACTGCGACGGGACCAACAATCCTGTCTCTCCGTCCTCCACAACTTCCGGATTTCCGCCCACGTTTGTCGCGACGACCGGGAGGCCGCGTGCCATCGCTTCCAGGATCGTCAACGAAATGCCTTCCGTCAGCGACGACAACACAAAGAGCTTCGACCGCGCCAGAAGTTTCGGAACTTCGTCCGATTGTCCGTGAAAGCAGACAGCCTCCTCAAGCCCAAGTTTCGCGGTGAGCTTGCGGAGGTCCGGCATACAAGCACCATCGCCAGCAATCTCGAGCCGAACTTCCGGCCGTTTTTGTTTCACTATGTGCACGGCCCGTATCAACGTCTGGAGATCTTTCTCCGGACTCAAGCGAGCGACGGCGATGATCGGCCCATCGGGATTCGGTCCTGTGTAGGCGAATCGGTCCAGATCGATGCCGTTCCAAATCGTCTGGATTTTCGCACTGGAAATGCCGAGCCCCGCCATCTTCTTCGCGGCGTCGTGCGAGACGGCGATGAGTTCTTGCGGCAACCAACCAAGGATCCGAAAGAAGAGGGCTTCCCTCGGAGAACCTCGCAGATTCACGCCGTGCCAAGTGTGGAAAAGTTGAGGCACGCTTGCGAGCTTCGCGGCCGGACCGGCGTAGAACTAGGCGCGAGTATTATGAGTGTGGACCACGTCCGGTCGCCAGCAACGGAAGAGCGATGCGATTTTTGGAATCAGTCCCGGATGAAATCCCGTGGGGCGATTCAACACAACGACCGGCCAGCCATATTTTTCGATAGTGTCGGCCAGGTCGCCCCGTGTGCCGATCGAGAGGAACTTGATGTCCACTCGTTCGGGATTCGCAAGTCTGGCGATTTCGACCAACAACTTTTCCAGCCCGCCAACATGGAAACCCCAGGTGACATGGACGACGCGGAGTTTTTCGGAGGACGATATTTGATTCGTTCCGGTGGTCATCACGGTATCGGGGTTAAAACGAGTTCAATTTGAAAAGGAAATCTTCGCGAGGCAAAGCTGGGGAACGAGGGAAAGTAGCAGGCACACTCGGAACGCGAAATATATTTCTGTCCGGTTTTTCAAAGTCCCTCGCCCCGCTTGCGGGGAGAGGGCCAAGAAAGATAACACTGTGGGTGAGGGGTCTTGCGTGGGGCTCGCCAACCTCGGAAAATATCGCGTAAACCGTTTTTGCTTGGACACCCCTC